>JAGYMQ010000071.1 GCA_018400535.1 Candidatus Cloacimonadota bacterium | reverse complement strand
TACGCAATAAGTTAAATAAGGGTGTTTTTGTGAAAAATGAAAGTCCTGTTCAATCACCACATTTGAATTCCTTGAAAAAAATACAGCAGCTTCACAAAGGCAAAGCTGCTGATTTATTCAAATTTCCTATTTCAACAAGATCATTTTTTTAGTTTCAGATTGTTTTCCAGCATTTAATTTGTAATAATAAATTCCACTGGGAACTGCCTTGCCGCTATCATCTCGTCCATCCCAAACTATGGAGTGCATCATCGGCGATGATGCAGCATTGTCACAGTCGATACATTCCAAAGTGCGAATTTTCTGTCCTTTCACATTAAAGATCTCGATTCCAACTTTTTCTGTGCTTTCTGTGGTGATAGAAAAAGAAATTGTTGTAGAAGGATTGAAGGGATTGGGATAATTCTGCTGCAAACCATAATCTAAAGGAATTTCCGGCGATTCTTTTTCTCCTTGATAGTCTATCGAAATCGGATTGAAAAGCGTAGAAACACCATCGATATCGACAGCTTCCAGCCAATACCAGAAAGTTGTATCGTGATAATTCTCTTGCTCATCGGCAAATTCGTATTCCGTGATTTGAGATGTCGTGCCTGCCCCGGGTATAAATTCAAAATTCAAGTTGATCGTCTCATCTTCGTTCAAAGCTTCTGCTGATAAACCACGATAAATATTCCAACCTGCATTATCTTCTTCCCGTTCGGTCGTCCATTTCAAAATAATTCTTTCTTCATCTTGATAGGCATAGAAAGATGATAGAGTTACAGGAAGCGGGTTGTCTTCAGTTAAAATAAACTCAGTTTCAGTGCTTCTTCCTGTGAGATCAACGTTAACAAGAACATGTTCTGGTGTGCTCCAGTCCGCATCAATAATATTTTCCCAATTATCCTCATCCCAATACAAAATGCCAACAGGCTGTATGTTCAACCCGCTGTAAGAAAGATCAAACAGCAGATCACCAGTTATCGTGCCATCAATATTTACAAAATAAGATAGTGAAACTGTTTCTGGATAAGCTACAGGATTTTGAGCATTTTCGTTTACTGTCACATTGATCGTTAATTCATCAGTTCCTGCAGGATCGACTTCTACATCAGGATCGACAGCATCGCCGTCAATATTCACGACAGGAAGGTCTATCGGAAAGTTATTACCTGGATCTCCATGATTATTTCCCGAGCCCGATCCGCTGTTATCATTCACATTCAGGGTGACAGAGATCAAGGTTGGATTTTCATCAGCGTCGTTATTTTCCAGTTCGATCTCTGCTTCATAAATACCCGCCACAAGATCAGAACTGTGAAAATCCAGAACAATTTCGTCATTTTCTCCAGAAACAATATTTCCTGCATCTTGTGAAAGAGAAAGCCAGTCAGGAAAAGGATAAACTGAATATTTGTTGTTCATCACCATTTCTATACAAAAATTTGCATCAAGCCCGTGATCAGTTAATTGTTGCCAATCTGTGTCAAAATTGATCCAGCCACCTTTTCCAGCAACCATGGAACTGTTATCAATCGCTGAAGGATGATCACCAGTTGCATCGATTTCATAACCAACCCAGTATTCCTTGTTGGATTCTAATTCAATAGCAGGGAAAACATTATGTGTGAACCAATCACCAGCAGCAATATAACCTTCAATTTCTTCAGAGTAGATTTCTGTACCGGGATTCCCAAAAGAGCCATCTTCCCAGATTTTTATCGTGCAGGCAGAATAATCTAAAGAATGTAAAAGAATTTTTATCTTAGAGATTGAATAATCAGCATAATAGGAGCTCAATTCTGATGATGTAAAGCGAGACGCACAAGTCCACGTATCCTCTTCACTTGTCCCGATCCCATTTGAATAGCCATTATGGTAAGCAAGTTCTGCTGTATCATACGAAAATCTCGGTTCATTTCTTTTTGAACGATTTTTGGAAAAAGAGGAACGCTGTAAATTCCTGTTTTCATTTTCAGCAACAATCATTTCATAATTCAAAGTTGAACCATCTGTTCCATCATTTGAGATCATTAGAATTTGTTGATCAGTTTGGTTCAAACCCAGAGATTCAACAAAAGCTGTAGCAGAAAGTGTGATTTCAGGATAGAGAGCGTCAATTGGCAAGGAAATTTCGTAAGGCAAACAATTATGTTTGGAAATCGTGAGAATAGCATTTTCAGAAGCATCTGATAAAGCAGAAAAAGTGATTGTTCCTGAACCAGCGGAGAGCGTTGTCTCGCCGATAAGTTCTCCATCGAAAACGAGAGTTGCCAGAGCATCATAAACGTTGCAACCATAAATATCGAAAGAAGCTTCACCTTCCAGAATATGATCTTGATGATTAGCAGAAATGATCGTGTTGTTTGGATTATCCGTCCAGATTCGCATCGCGGGATCACCAAAATAGTGAAAAAGTTCATGGGTATAAACATTGTTTCCCCAGGTTTCTGTCATTCTGATCAGCCCTTGATTTACAACATCTCCCATCGTGAAAATATCTGAAGAAAGAGGATTGACGCCAGAGCCAGAAGCTCCTGATCCAAAATTTGGGATCAAGCCAGGATTATGCCAGATCGCATCGATCATGCCGCAAGACAATCCATCGTTAAAACCGCTGTAACTGTAATAGGCTGCTGCAACCACTCCGACAGCACCCTTATTTTCCATTCTCAAGAATTTCTCTGCAAAACAATTTGGTAATTGAAACTCGCCAGTATGACAATTTATACTAAAAATTACAGGAAGTTCCTCACCATTAGACAAATTATTCATTGACGTCGTCGTATAGTAGGGATGAGCCCATCCTGATCCTCCAACATATCCGTGATCACGATGAAAAACGTAAAACTTTCCAGCATTTATCGTAGAAGTGATATCGGATGATCCACCACTCCAGTCAAAACTTGTCGATCTTAGATCAGAAGGAAGCAATTGTCCATTTGAATAATGGCCATTATTGTAATGCAGATTTGTGACGTTTGCAGAAGAATTTGTATAATAGATCCGGTCAACATTATAGCCTTGTGAAATTGTATAATCTCTGATCTCTTCGCTTGTATGACAAAATCTTCGATCGGCATATCCATTATTATCATCATCTTGATATTGAGCGCAATTCAAACCGTTTTGGTAAAAAGAAGAATTTGTTGGTGGATCCTTTTCATAATTGATGATTTTCTGGACAACAACTTCCGCTTCTGCTGCTGATGAAACAGAAATTCTTCCGTGGGCCATATCAGCCACATAATCGCTGCCACCATCCATACAGGCATAATAATGATCGGTAGCAAAATCATCGTTATAATTTGGATCTTGATAAATTTCACCAGGCACTGCATAATTTCCTGTATGGTCGCCAATTATCACAAAATAATCAGGATGCGGCAACCAGGAATTGTAGCGCGCTTTAATCTCGTTATCCACTTGCGTAGCATTCCAACTTGACTGACTGACCACTTCTGCGCTGTAACCGAGCTGCCTTTTCCAATTTGCCAGATCATTTGCCTGCTCCAAATATTCATCGTGCGTGATGATAATATAATCTTTTCTACCATTCCGTGAATTGGGATGCAGAATGCCATCAGCGACATTTTGGTTATTTATTACAACGTTTTTCAATAATTTTGTGAAATGGTGTGAATTTTCTTCAGCAACATTTGCAAGAGAACTGCGCTCTCCTTGAAATTCAATGCGATATTTTATCTGTGTATAGATTTTTATCTCTTTCGTAACGGGATTATATTGGATTGGACGCAGTTGCACGTAAGCTAGTGGAATTCCTCGAATTTTGACGATCTTGATCGTTTCTACCGCATTTTCGGGATAGAAAGCATTTGTTTGGTAAAGTGAACGATTTATCTGAAATTCTGGTTCGGGTGCACCTTCAGTATCTCTTGCAGGTTTCAGAGCAGGATGTATATTAAAGTTTTGGAATGTTTGAATCTTATAATCCAAAATTTGGATATTTGGTTTATCAGCCTGCGGTAGCGCTATGATATCAATATGTTGGGGAAGCGCTGGTTTTCCGACTTCACTCATTTTGCCAAAATCCTTGAGATGAAGAAATTGAAATTTTTCACCGTTTTGGAAAATTTCGTAGATCTGTGCTCCAGAAAATTTGTATTCAACTTCCAATCCACCATCTGCCAGATCATTTATCTGACATGTTGAATGAAATTTATCTTCTCCTGTAAAATCTAAGAAATTTTCATTTTGCTGTGAAAAAAGCAAAAGTGTCCATGATACAAACGCAATAATTATTATTTTTTTCATTTTTACCTCATTAAATAAAAATTTTTTGAACTGTTTCTTTCAAATTGTTTTCCCGTCAAACTATTTTTTTCACCAACAAATTCACACTAAATTACTGGGAAATTCAACCATTTATCCTTTTTTCTTTATTTTGGTTTGACAAACAAGCAAAGCTAAAAAGATTAGAAATTCATTGATTTTTGGGAGTATTAAATGAATAAAAAATGGTTTTTTGCAATGAAACCAGGAATTTTGGCTGTTATGGCTATTGTATTCATCTTGGTGCTTTTTTTGATAAAAGTTCTTTGGGCTTGGACAATTCCTGATATTTTTCCAGGTGCAGTTGATCAAGGCTTGATCGTTGCTGAATTATCCTGGCTCAGTTCCTTGAAAATAGCAATTTTTGTAGCTGTTGTTTTTGGGCTGGCAAAAGGCAAAATATCCCAAAATAATAGGTAGGAGTAATATAATTTTATGTCGAAAAAGATAAGAACTGCGATCAATCCGACCAGAGCAGAAGATTACCCGCAGTGGTATCAAGAAGTCGTGAAAGCTGCTGATATGGCAGAGATAAGTGAAGTTCGCGGCTGCATGGTAATCAAACCTTGGGGTTATGCGATCTGGGAAAATATGCGAAATGAACTTGATGCACATTTTAAAGAAACTGGTCATTTGAATGCTTATTTTCCTTTGTTCATTCCAAAAAGGTTTTTTGAGAAAGAAGCAGAACATGTTGAAGGATTTGCCAAAGAGTGTGCTGTTGTGACCCATTCTCGGCTGGAAGAAGACAGCAAAGGTGGTTTGAAACCGGCTGGTAAACTGACTGAAGAACTCATCGTGCGTCCGACCAGCGAGACTATCATCGGAGCTTCTTTCAGCAAATGGGTAAATTCCTACCGCGATTTGCCATTATTGATCAATCAATGGGCGAATGTGGTCAGATGGGAATTGCGCACGCGTCTGTTTTTGCGCACTTCAGAATTTTTGTGGCAGGAAGGACACACCGTTCACGCCACCGAGCAGGAAGCAAAAGATGAGACAATGATGATCCTGAGATTATATACGAAATTTGCGCGAGAATATTTGGCACTACCCGTGATCGAAGGTGAAAAAACTGCATCAGAAAGATTTCCTGGTGCGGAATCGACCTTCACTTTCGAAGCAATGATGCAAGACAAGAAAGCTTTGCAGGCAGGAACTTCTCATTTTTTAGGACAGAAATTCGCTAAAGCTTCCAATATAAAATTTCAAAATCAGGAAGGCTTTGAAGAATTTGCCTGGACAACTTCTTGGGGCATTTCCACGCGTCTCATCGGTGCGCTCATCATGGCTCACAGTGATGACAATGGCTTAGTTCTTCCCCCAACTGTAGCTCCGAAACAAATCGTTATCGTTCCCATTTATCGAAAGGATGAGGAAAAGAAAATCGTGATGGCTTTTATCAGCGATCTCCAACAAAAATTACAAGCCAAGAAATATCATAATGAAAAATTACGAGTGCATCTTGATGATCGAGATCTGCGAGGTGGTGAAAAACTCTGGGAATGGATCAAAAAAGGTGTGCCGATCCGTCTGGAAATCGGACCGCGTGATATCCAGAAAAATTCTGTCTTTATAGGCAGAAGGGACAAAGCACCAAAAGATAAAAATGCTATTACCAGAGAAAAATTTCTGCAAAATGTAACGCAAATATTAGATGAAATCCAAAACAATATTTATCAAAAAGCGCTGAATTTCCAAAAAGAAAACACCAAAAATATTGATGATAAAAAAGAATTCTATGCCTTCTTCACACCAGAAGATCAAGATTCACCGGAAATTCACGGTGGCTTTGCGCAGAGTCATTGGTGTGGCGATCCAGCTTGCGAAAAAGCGATCAAAGATGATCTGAAAGTGACGATCCGTTGCATTCCACTCAAAAAGGAAAACGAAGCTGGGAATTGCATTTACTGTGGCAAACCAAGCAATCAGCGCGTTGTCTTTGCAAAAAGTTATTAAATATGAAATTTTGGATTGAGAAGAACGGATTCATTTATTTATTTCAGATCCTGAAAGCAGCGGGCATCGAAGATGATTATCAAAAAATTGAATTTTTAATTCGTGATGGTCGAGTTTCGGTGAATGGAGAAACCAGCTTCAAACAGCGTCATATCCTAAAAAATGGCGACATTGTGCAATATCGTGATAAGCATATCAAAGTTTTGGATAAGACTGCCAGCGGTGAAAAGCCAGCAAAATATACAGAAGGGAAACCATACAAAGGAGCTGTAAAACACGGTAGAACAAAAACATGGAAACCGCATCCTGTGAATGAAAATCTTCAAATAGATCAGGAAATTGAAAAGAATGGTCGGTTTTTGCACAATTTTTTAAGGGAACATAAATTAACGATTTCGATCGCTGAATCCTGTACTGGTGGAATGTTGCAAGAGATCATCACAAAAAAAGCTGGTTCATCACAATATTTTCTGGGTGGATTTGTAGTCTATTCAGAAATGGCAAAAAGGCAAATTTTACGAGTTCCAGAAGAAGAACTCCAGAGATATGGAGCAGTGAGCCGGGAGATCGCAGAAATAATGACGGAAAAATGTCAGGAATTATTGCGAACTGATATCAGCTGTGCGATCACCGGATTGGCTGGACCTGAAGGTGATGAGCGTGGAAATCCCGTAGGAACGGTGCACATTGCTGTCAAGTCTGGAGAAGAAATTCATCATCGGGTTGAGCATTTCAGCGGAGATAGAGTCCTTATTCGCAAAAAATCTTGCGCTGCTTCTTTGCAACTGCTAAAAAATAAAATAAAAAAATATTTGACAAATAAATGAACTTTTGAGGAAAGCAAAGTGAGAAGTTTTTATTTTTACCAGCGGGGAATTAATTCCATAAATTATTAGAAAAGGAGAATTTATGTTTAAAAAAGGGTTTTTGCTACTTGGCTTTGGAATAGCTTGTCTTCTTTCAGCTCAGACCTTCGAAGTTACTCAAGAAAGCGAAGATCATCTGATCATACGATTCAATCTTCCTGAATATACATTGGAGACGAACGAATTCAGCGGATTATCGGAGATCAACTGTTCAGCAGCTGCTTTCACGGCCGAGAAAGGTCTTCCCAATCTCCCGTTTTTCAATGAGATCGTGGGTATTCCTGTTGATGGTGATATCGTCATCTCAACATTGGAATTTGAACAAGAAACGATCGATAATGTAAAGATCAAACCTGCGCAGGGGATCATTGATCCTGAATCTAGATCCACAAGATACTCTCGTTCGCAACGATTACCAGAATATGATTTTCGGATCTATCCGCAAAATATGATCAAAAAACAAGATAATGCTTTTATCGGCGATCGTCATTTCTGCGGCTTCAATATCTATCCTTTCCAATATAAAGCCGGTTCAAATCAACTGCTTGTTACTTCGCAGATCAGGTTCCGCATCGATATTTTGGGAGATAAAACTTCCAGTCGAAATTATCTGAGCAGCAATAATCTGATCGATGAAGTGGCTGATGATTTTTTTATAAATAATAAATTTTCCAGGAAATGGCGAAAAGAAAGAACTCCGGCAACTTCCTATCCACCGCGTTCGGGTGATCTGGTCGAAGAAGTTCAATTTGTCGTTGATGAAGAAGGTATCTACAAAGTGACTTATGAATCTTTGACAGATGCTCTTGCTGATCCTTCTTTGCTCATCGAATTTGAGATGGCTTTTGAATGGGGCGATATCGATCCTCGCTATTTGGAGCTCAGCGACGAAAATGGTTCTGTGCCGATAAATTTCGTAGGTGAAGCAGATGGCTCTTTTGATGCTGGCGACTATTTTGAATTTTTCGGAGAGCGTCATCCGGGTGACGAGGGTTACTATGATGATTATACTTCCGAAAATGTATATACGTTGAAATTGGTTGATTATTTGGGCAGCAGAATGGCTGTAGAAAATGGTGGGCTCAGCAATATCAATCCCGAGCAATATATCATTCCTGAATCCTTTCAGCAGACGATCCATTTTGAAAAACAAAACGTGAAAGATGGGTTGGGTGCACAATATGATTGGACATCAACGAATTATTATCGTGAAGATATTTGGTTTTGGGAAAAGATCAATGCTCCCACTTTGAAAATCTATTCTTTTGATCTACAATATCCACATGAATCTGCGATCCGTCATTTCGATGCCAAAGTCTGTTTGTTTGGATCGACCTATAATGACTCCAGTCAAACCCATTATGAAAAGATCAATCATTCTGCTCAGATCAATATCAATTCTTCTTTTATTGATCAACATGAATGGTTTGGACAAAATGAACAAATGTTTGAAAATGAGCCCTACACACTTTCCAACCAGAGATTGAATCACGGAACGAACAATCTTTATGTCAGTGCACCTGGAATACCCGGCATCGAAAATGATCAACTGCTTTTTGATTATTTTGATCTTACTTATTGGCGAGAATATAAAACGGATGAAGATTTTATCCGCTTCACCAAACCACAAAATAAACCTTTGGGTTTGTATAACTTTATTATTGATAATTTTTCTTCTGACAGCATTTCGGTTTATAAGCTGGGAAGCAGTTTCATGGAAAATCTGCAGATCAATTCTTTTCTCCAAAATGGTGGAGCTCCCTATTCCATTACTTTTCAAGACAGTATTTTTTCGGAAGGAACAGAATATTTTGCTGTCACTGAAGCACAAAAAAAACAACCGAAAAAGATCAGACCAAATATTCCATCCAATTTGCGGGGAGCAAATAATTTAGCTGAATATGTGATTATCACACTACAAAGATATACTGAAAATGAATATCTTCTGGAATTCCTGCAATTATGGCAAAGTCAAGGCGTGAATGCAAAGATCGTTGCCCTGGAAGATATCTTTGACGAATTTAATTCCGGTATTCGATCTGTGCAATCGATCAAAGATTTTATCAGCTATGCCTATAATAATTGGAATGAACCGCGCCTTTCTCAAGTATTGTTGCTTGGTGATGGCCTATTTGATGAGCGAGATGACAGCAGCAATCGTAATTATAACCTAATTCCTTTCAAACGACTCTGGGTGCAAAAACGTGGTGCGATCTCCAGTGATAATTGGGTAGGTTGCATTGTGGGAGATGATATCGTACCAGATGTCGGCATCAGTCGAATTTCTATCTGGAATGAAGCTCAGATCGAAGATGTTGTTAATAAATCCATTCACTACGTAAATAATCCAAATTATGAAGATATGTGGCACAGTAAAGCTATCTTCGCAGCAGGCGGGAATCCTAGCGAAGGAACTTATTTTGCTAAACAAAGTGAAAGAATAATCGATAAATATCTTCCCAAAGCAAATTATTCAAAACGTGTGTATTGCAATACTGAAGACCTTCCAGATGGCTATGGCGGAAACACGACGGAATTGATCAGCACGATCAATGACGGAGCTTTGTATGTTCAATTTATGGGACATGGTGGTGGTTACGTCTGGGCAGATTATAATCTCCTGAATAAAGCTGATGTGATGACTTTTAATAACGAGAATTATCCTTTTTTCAACAGTTTATCCTGTTATGGTTCTGCTTTTGGCTTACCGCAAAGTTCTTCGATCGGAGAAGAAGTTGTTTTAGCTCCCGAAAAAGGTGGCATTGCTCATTTCGGTTTCAGCGGATATGGCTACAAAGAAAATGATGAATATTTTGGCAATTTTATGAATGATGCTATTTTCCAGAAGAAGATCAGCTCTATCGGTGCAATTGTCAATTATACAAAAGCAAAATTCTATGGTTCCTATGGACAAGGCACAACTGGAAAAGCTTTGATCGGTGGTGGTGTTTTGCTGGGTGATCCGATGATCAATCTTCTACACCCTTTTGAAGAAACAGAAGTATATTTGGATCAATACAATGTGACCGAAGGCGACACGATCAGCATGACTTCACCTGTTCATTCTTCCATCGACAACGGCCAATTTATCATTTTCGATGAAGATGATGTGCAATTACCTTTGAATGAATATTATCCCTTTGAACTACCTGCGATCAATGATACGATCAGCACTTCAGATTTTATCGTTCCCCAAAGCCCATATTCGATCTATACAAATTATATCAAAGTCATCGGCTATGGAGATGAAGGCGAGATCAGAGGCTTCACCAATTTCACCGTGGGACAGACAGCTGTTTCTCATTTGACATTTATTCCCGAAATTCCAGCTGCTGGAGATTCTATTTTGATTCAGGCTGATTTTTTTGATCAGGATGGGATCGAATCGATCACCTGTTTGGGAGATAATAATACCGATATCCCGATGATCAATACAGATGGCGCAACTTATATCACAGAATCAGCCATCCAACCCTTATCACCAGGATATGATTTCGACTTCTTCTTCAGGATCGTCGATGCAAATCAAGATACGACAAATACTGAGTATTATCAATTTGAAGTTGTCGGTCCCGATCTGACGATCTCACACATTGAATTGACTGAAAATGACTTCCAGCCTGCATTAAAAGTTTTGGTGCAGAATACAGGTTCAACCGTTTCACCACAATGTGAAATAAAATTATACAACTATTCTGATTCAACATATTTTGGAAGTCAAACGTTTGCAGCTTTAGAAGAATTAGACAACCGTTGGGTCTATTTAGAACTACCTACAATAAATGACAATATCAGATTTCGAGTTGTGATCAACGAAAATGAAGAATCTTTTCCCGAAATTCACAGCAATAATAATCAAATATATTCTCCAAATTATATATTGAACACTTACGAGCTTTCTTCTGATCAACTGACAGCAAGCAGCTTGGATGGAAATCTGAATTGTGCGTTTCCAGAAAACATGTTGTCCACAGAAACAATTGTCTATATCGATGATCACGATATTTTGGAGCCGATAAACCAGCCAGACGTGGCAAACATCCTGTTGGCAGACAGCACCTATTCCAATGCTTATGAGATTGGAATATATAACACATCACTGCTCGCGGATACGCTGGGACATTTTCCTAATGACAAAAAAATTACTTTGGAATTTAATTATCATCCCACCGATTCATTGACGCAATTACAAGAAAACGAAGATAATTTTTTGGTCTATCGTTGGGAAAAAGATTTCGAAAAATGGATCTGGTGCGGAGGTGGAACTCTAGTCGATGAAGATGTCGTGATCTATGAAACCGATCGTTGCGGGATATACACGATCTTGCAGAATAATGATAGTGCTTCACCTTTTATCGAAGCAAATGTGCAAGGGCAAGAATTCACGCAAAGCATCACCAGTTCGGGACAGGAATTTACCTATGGTGGATATATTTCCAAAAATGGGATCATTTCATTTCTTCTGCTAGATACGAACGGAATTGATGTGTTTAATCATCCGATCGAACTTTTTATTTCTGATGGTGTCGAGACGACTCAAATTGATCGCAATGAATATTCGCTCTCTATCACGCATGGAAATCTGACAAAAGTACCAATGAAATACGCACTTAATGGTTTGTCCAGAGGAACTTACACGATCACCTTGGATTGCTTTGATGTGAATGGAAATACGAAAACTCTGCAGATTACTTTCGACGTTAATGATGAATTTGATGTGATCAATTTTGCAAATTATCCCAATCCGGTAAAATCACAAACAGTCAAAAGCGAGAATGAAGGAAGAACGCGCTTCACTTATGTTCTGACCGACGATGCTGATAAAGTGAAGATCAAGGTTTACACGGTTAGTGGCCGTTTAGTGAAAACTTTCAAACATCTTCCAGCTTCAGTTGGTTATCATGAATATCCCCGCGCAGCTTTGGGTTGGGACTGTCGGGATGATGATGGTTTTTATCTTGCAAATGGTGTCTATTTCTATCGGATCATCGCAGAAAAGGGAAATAAGAAAATCGAAAAAACCCAAAAAATGGCAATTTTAAAGTAGGTTATTATGAAAAAAATCAGTCTTACAATAATCGCACTTTTCATGGCGATCATACTCTTTGCTGGCAGTTATGCCGGAGATTTTATGGTCATCGGGACAGGTGTGCGTGCCGCAGGAATGGGCGGAGCTTTTGCTGCGATCGCAGACGATGCTTCCACGATCTATTGGAATCCAGCTGGACTTTCTCAGATCAGAAAAATTGAAATTGGTTTGATGCGAGCTTTTCTCTACCAAAATCTAGCTGCCTATGACAATTTTAATTACTGTCAACCGTTGCCCAATAATGTTACGATCGGTGTAAATTGGACAAGGCTCACTATTGATGATATTCCTGTTTTTCTGGAAGATCATCTGGTCTATAATGTGGATTATCGCTCTTCTTTTCAAGAATATAATCTGCCGGGAATCCCAGACGGTCAGATCAAAAGCACTGACGATGTGCTGCAATTTGCCTTTTCCAAACATATTCACTACAATATTAATCTTGGTTGGCTCTTCTTTGACCTACCTTTCGATGTGAATTTTGGCGCAAACATCAAATACATCAAAAGAGACATCGATGGTAATGTGGGTAGCGGCACAGGTTTCGACTTCGGTTTGATGGCGCGAACCAGTTTAGCAGTTCTTTTTGAACGTGATTGGCTGGGCGATGCAAAATTTGGAGTGAATTTTCAGGATGTTGGCGGAACAACAGTTACCTGGGAAGTAGAAAACGATAATTCTGATCGTACAGATGAAATTCTTTTCAATTCTAAAATGGGATTTGCGGTCGAACAACCCCTTGATTTCATCAATTCAACTGCTCTTCTATCTTATGACATTGACTATATTTATGAACAAACACACCATTTTGGACTGGAATATCGCTATAAAGATAGATTTGCTTTACGCTCAGGATTGTATGATAAAAACATTTCTGCAGGTATAAGTATCAAATTATACGATTTTATCGTTGATTATGCTTTTATAACAAATGTGCTGGCACATACTAATCGTGTTGGTTTGCGGATTAGATTATAATTGGGAGGAATTATGTCAAAAATTGTGATAATATCAATTTTCGCGCTCTTTATTTTTTCTTGTGCTGGCGAAGACACATTGAGCTCGAGTTCTGAACCGCCCAGAAAGCCGCATCTGATTTCTCATCTAGGAGATACGGGTGATGTGATAGCAGATTCGACAACAAATTATTACAATTCAAATTATGAATTCGAACAAAATGGGATAGATGCGATCTCCGATGGAGATCAGATCCAGATACAATGGGAACCACTACAGGATACAGATATTGATTATTTCAAGGTCTATCGCTTTCAATATGAGGATTATCAGGCAGACACGCTTCATTTCTATGAAGTGATCGATAGTGTGGATTATGACAATAATCCCAATAAAAATGAGCGGACTTATATCGATAGCGAGCCACCAGTAGAGGCAAAATTGTTTTACTTTATCGAAATTTTTAATGCGAGCGGATTGAGTGCTATCTCTGATACGGTATGTTATAAATTGCTGCCAAAGCCAGTTTTAAATTTCACAACAAATCTATTTAATTCGATCTTTGAGGTTGAATTTTCCTGGGAATTAGATGACAATATTTCAGAATATCGAATACTGCTTTTTGATGACGATTACAATCTGCTCTGGCAATACACACCATTGGATTTTGAATTGCAGAATTTATCGGAAGATCCAATTCCTTATTCTGGAAATTCGATTGAAACACCAAATTCTCTCTGGGTTCGGATTGATGCCTTTGGCTCGGATTTTGATACTGAACCGATAAACGGACAAGTTTATTCCATTCATTCTGGTTCAGAATCAGAAGAAAAGCATGTTGTATTGCAATAGTTTAATTTTCTTGACTCAATAAAGGCAAAAAATTTGTTGGAAATTTCAAGCTTGTAGGAGGCAAAAAAATAATGAAAAAGAATTTGTTAATGATATTTCTGTTTATGGCAGCGATCAATCTGGTTGCGCAAACAGAGAGTTATAATATGGGCACATCATACAATCCCGCTTCGATCTATCAGTATTCTGGAACATTAAGCGGTACGGAACAGCTGAAGATCAGAACATATATTTGGGGACAGGTCAGGAAGCCTGGTTTATATATCGTTCCAGATAATACTGACTTGCTCACTCTTATATCTTCTGCCGGTGGTCCCACAGAAAACGCAAAATTATCCAAGATCAGGATAATTCGTGCGACCGAAGAATCCGAAGAAATTATCTGGGTGAATCTTAATGATTATCTGGAAACAGGCGATACTGACCTTATCCCGATCTTGAAACCAGGCGATACGGTCGTCGTTTCTGGTTCCACCTATTATGCGTTCACAAAGGTAGTAGATTGGTTATCACAAATTGCCATCATTCTCAGCGTTTATGTGTCAGTAAATAATTTAAATTAATAAATTGAGGATATATGGAAAACCAAAAAAATATCTATGATACTGAAACTGAAGAACAAGAGATCAAACTAACAGATTATTTAAATATCATAACCAGATATAAATGGCTGGTTAGTCTGATATTCATCGTTGTGGTTGTTGCCGTTTTGATCTACACGGCAAGAGCTCCCAGAATTTATCAAGCTACATCAAAAATACTGATCGAAGATAATATGAGTAGCGATCTTCTTTTTAATTCCTACAGCAAACAAGCTTCCACGATAAATAATTATATTCACATTCTCAAAAGCCGACCCGTCAGAAGATTGACTTTTCAAATATTGCAAACTTATCCACGCTTCGAAACCTTTCCTGTTGCCGGTTTATCGGAAAATGAAGCAGTCGGATACATTGGTGGAAGAATCTCTGCTGATACTGAACGCGAGACAGATCTGCTCTTCATCAATTGCCAATCTACCAATCCTGGAGAAGCAAGCGCGATGGCAAATGCTGCTGCTGAAGCTCTAAAACAACAGGATACAAATTATGCGCGAACCGAATTTCGAAACACGCGTGAATTTCTTTCTTTGCAATTGGAAGAACAGGAAAGAAAACTACGCAATGCTGAAGAGGATCTACGTCTTTATAAAATCGAACAGGGAATTTCTGAATTGTCAGAAGAAACAACACAATTAATCGAACAATCCTCTCAATTATCGGCGATGCTATCTGACGCTGAAACTGAATTGAACGTAGCAAATAATCATTTGGATTTCCTGAAAAATGAATTAACAACACAAGATTCACTTTTGTTGGATGTGAATTCCATCTTAACTTCTCCACTTCTTGATCAGCTAAAAAAAGAGATCGTTACAACTCAAGCACAATATGTAAATTTCCTCACAAAAACAGAATATACAGAAGATCATCCGGAATTGGTCTCGATGAAAAATGCGATCGATAGTGCAAAAGAAAAACTGAATGAAGAGATCAAACGAATCCTTACCGTCAAATCAGGCTCATCAGACCCGTTGATCTATCGTTCAAAACTAATCGAACAGATCTCTACCGCACAAATTGATCAAAACCTGAAAGAATCAAAAGTCAATAGCTTGAAAAAGGCTGTCGAAAAATATAATGAACAAATGACCATTCTTCCAGACACAGAAGTTGAGCTGGCTCGTTTAGAAAGAAATTATCGGATCAATGAGAAGATATATTCGATGCTGATGGATAAATTTGAAAATGCCAAGATCGTGGAAAAATCTAAGATCGGAATTATTCGCATTGTCGAAGAAGCTTTGACACCAGGCAACCCGATCAAACCAAATAAAAGGATGAATCTCATAATCGCTTTAGTTTTGGGTGCTGGTCTAGGGATCGGAGCGGCTTTTCTATTGCAATCATTGGATTCAAAGATCAGAACTTTTGATGATGTGAGAAAAAACGTCGCCTTACCGATTTTAGGAACAATACCTTTTATCACAGTTTCTGATGAAGACCTTGACAACTTGGAAACCTTGATCCCAAAAAGCACGAAAGAAGAAAAGCAAAAACTCCTCACGATCCAAGAACAAATGACCGCCAAATTGATCACCAGTTATGCACCCAAATCATCGGTATCAGAGGCATTCAGGATTTTACGAACAAATCTCATCTCCAAAAGAAAAACTACTGAATCACTTTCTATATTGATCACCAGCTCGGGACCAAAAGAAGGAAAATCTACGATTATTTCAAATCTGTCTACAACTCTTGCTCAAATGGAAGCAAAAGTCATCCTCGTGGATCTTGACCTTCGACGTCCAATGCAACATAAAATATTCAATCTCAAAAAAGAAGAAGGCGTTACTGAATATTTAATGAGCGATGATGAAGATCCTTTTAAGAATATCAAAAAATCGAAAGTCAAAAATTTGGATATTTTAACCAGCGGTATCATCCCGCCAAATCCTTCTGAATTACTCGCTTCCGAAAAAATGAACCGAACCATCAATAAACTGAAAGAAAAATATGATTATGTGTTGCTCGATTCTCCACCAGTCATCGCCGTGACAGATTCAATGGTGCTCGCCAGAAAAGTTGATATTCTCACTTTAGCTGTGCGTGTTACACAAGCAGATAAAAAAGTGATCCGTCGCACCAAAGAGCTTTTGGACAATATTGATGTAAAGATCTCTGGCGCAGTGATCAATGGTATCAAGCCACATAGCTATTATAGCAGTTACGAATACAATTATTATTATTATTATTATTATGGAGATGAAAAAGAGAAAAAGACTAAGCCTGAAGTCCTACGCGAAGATCAATCTGTTTCTTGATGTTCTATCTAAACAGACAGATGGTTTTCACCAGATAAGAACGATTTTTTCAGAAATAGATCTCTTTGATGAATTTAATTTTACTTTGACAGAAAAAGGTGGTGTCAAGATTTTGACGAACAAGGATTTTGTAAGTATGGAAGATAATCTTATTTACAAAATTGCGATCTTTATAAAAGAACAATATAATGTGCAATATGGAGTAGAGATCAAATTGATCAAAAATATTCCAGTGGCAGCAGGATTGGGTGGTGGAAGCAGCAATGCCGCAACGAGCCTTTTTGCCCTATCCAGGCTTTGGGAACTTGATCTTTCCGCAGAAGAAATGAATTCAATCGCACGCAAATTTGGTAGCGATATAAATTTCTTTCTCTATGGAGGAACCGCATTGGGAACGGGGCGTGGTGAAAAGATCACACCGATGAAAAATATAGATCTGGCAAATATTTTTTTGATGAATCCCGGTTTCAGGATTTCCAGCAAAGAAGCTTATGAAAGTTGTATTATCACCGAAGAAAATAAAGATTGGGAAAAATTTCCAACTTGTCAAACAAAATTCTATTATAATAAATTACAGGAAGGTTTGATCCCAAAATATCAAAAGATCAAAAAGATTATTCAAGAGATCAAAGATCATGGCGCAGAAAATGCTATTCTTTCAGGAAGTGGCGCTACTATTATCGGTTTTTGTCCTAATCGAGAAATTGCTCAACAGCTATCAAAATTATATTCCAAAAAAAAATATTGGAATACAATAACAAAAACAAAAAAAAGGAGAACGAAATGGAAATTACAGATGTTAAAATCTTTCTCAGAGAAAGTAATCAACTGAAAGCATTCGTGAATATGGTTATTGACGACGCATTCATCGTGCGCAATATTAAAGTGATCGAGGGTGAAAACGGTTTATTCGTGGCAATGCCTTCTCGTCGAGTGAGTAACGGTGAATATAGAGATATTGCACATCCGATCAATACAGAAACCCGAAATATGATCGAACAAGTGATCATCAAAAAATACAAGGAAGTATTGGAAGAAGCGCTTTCCAGTGCTGATAAAAAAAGAGAAGTCGAAGACGAAGAAGAGCAAACAGAGGAAACAGAATTTACGTCTGAATGATTTATAATGTTCTCTAAATTGAAGATATTCGCAGGAAATGCTAATATTGAATTAGCAGAAGAAATTGCAAAATACGCCGGCATCCCTCTTGGGGATGCTGACGTGTTTAAATTCTCTAATGATAATACATTTGTAAAGATCAATGAGAATGTGCGAGGTGCTGATACGTTCATTGTGCAACCCACTTGTTATCCAGTAAATGATAATTTGATGGAATTGCTCATCATGATCGATGCTCTGAAACGTGCTTCTGCTCAAAGAATAAACTGCGTTATACCAATGTTTGGTTATGCCCGTTCGGATAAAAAAGATCAGACTGGAATTCCCATCACTGCAAAACTGGTAGCTAATCTTTTGACGACTGCTGGAGCTGACCGCGTGATCTCGATGGATTTGCATTCAGGGCAAATTCAAGGTTTCTTTGATATTCCTGTTGATCATCTTTTATCGACACCGATCTTCACCAGATATTTTAAAGCAAATCTTGATCTTTCAGATATCATCGTTGTTTCGCCTGATACTGGCGGGACGGCGCGAGCCAGAGAACTCGCTCAGCGTTTGAATTGTGGATTGGCGGTAGGAGATAAACGTCGTCTGGGAAATGAGGATAAAACAGTCATTACGAATATCATCGGTAATGTCAAAGATAAGCGATGTATCCTTTTTGATGATATCATCGATACGGGTGGCAGTTTGTGTGAGATCGCAAAAGTGTTATTGAGAAAAGGTGCAAAAGAGATTTACGCAGCAGCAGCGCATGGCATTTTGTCTGGCGTGGCTATCCAGAAAATAAAAAAATCTCCTATCAAGAAATTATTCATCACAAATTCTGTGCCTTTGTCTGAAGAAAAGAAAAAATGTGAGAAAATCGTTCAACTTTCAATCGCAGAATTATTGGCTATTGCTATAAAAAAGATCCATATCGAAGAATCTTTGAGTATTCTTTTTAGATAAATTAGAGATCGCAACGGAGGAATAATGGACATTCAAATTGATGCACAAAAAAGAGAGATCGGAAGAAAATCTCTTATTAAAAAATTAAGAAAGGATGGCTTTATACCCGGAATTATCTACAGCTCGGGTAAAAATGGGAAAAACATTATCATCCCAAAAGTAGAATTTAGGAAACAATATAAAAAAGCAATTGGTGCAGTCGCTTTCTACAAAATAAAATTAGATGATAAAGAATATACCACTTTTTTGAAAGAAAAACAGGTCGATCCTGTCTCAAGAGATTTTGTTCATCTAGATTTTGTTGAATTGCGCAAAGGACAAAAGATCACGCTCGATGTCCCGATCAAATTTGTGGGAACGCCAGTTGGAGCAGAAGAAGGTGGAATTGTTGACATTGTGAAAAGATCGCTGGAGATCACCTGCATGCCAAAAGATGTTCCCGATAATATTGAGATCGACATATCTCATTTGAAAATTGGAGAATCGATCTATTTTGGAGATCTGGATCTGAAAAATATGGAAACAGATATCCCCGATGATTCTTCGCTGCTAAATGTTCTGGCGCCGATGTCGGAAGAAGAATTTGAAGCCAGCTTAGAAGCAGTAACAGAAGAACCAGAAGAACTCGAAGAAGCTGCTCCAGAAGAATTGGGCGAAGAACTTGAAGAAGCTCCTGAAGAAACGACAGAAGGCGAAAAATCAGAAGAATCCTAAAAAAATGAAATTATTGGTTGGACTTGGTAATCCCGGTTCAAAATATATTTATAATCGACACAACATTGGCTTTTTGGTTTTGGATAACTTTGTTGATGTCAATAACTTGATCTTTAAAAAAAATAAAATTTATCATTTCTGCAAAAAAAATGATGCGCTGCTGATCAAACCGCAGACTTATATGAATATCAGTGGAAAAGCGGTTTTATCTGCTCTCACCAGCTATTCGATCGATGACATTCTGGTGATCGTGGATGATGTTCATCTGCCTTTCGGAAAAATTCGTTTAAGAAATAACGGTGGGTATGGTGGCCATAATGGATTACGTTCGATCGGTGAAATGCTTGGTTCAAAAGATTTCAAACGAATGCGCATTGGGATCGGAACACCTGAACAGCCTGATCTATCACAATATGTTCTGGCAAATTTTTCACCGCAGGAAAAAATATTATTGAATACAGTTTTTGATTTTGCCTGTGAATTGCTGGAAAGCTATATTAAAAAAGATTTTGAAGCAAGTCAAAATCTATACGGGCAAAAGCTTGAATCCTATTCTGAGAAAATTAGTAAATCTCAGGATCAATGATAAGATAGAGCAGCATCTATCAAAAGTCCAAAGGAGGCAAAATGCTGAACAATTATGAAAGCATGGTTATCTTTTCACCATCCTTCAGCGAAGAAGAAGTAAAAAAAGAGAACGAAAAGATCTTGAACTTCATCAAAGAAAATGAAGGCGAGGTCACAGAACTTGATTTTTGGGGAAAACGCAATTTAGCTTATGAAATCGGAGATTTTAAAGAAGCCTATTATTTTGTGAATTATTACAAATTAGCTCCCCATTTGATCACAAAACTTGAAAATTTTCTCAAATTGAATGAAGTCATCATCCGCTTTAACATCCTGGTAAAAGAATAGGAGGCAAATGATGGCTGAATTGAAATTTCCAAATGTAAACACGATCATCATCAGCGGTAGATTGACGCGTGATGTGGATTTACGTTATACTTCTGGAGGAACACCCGTCGCAAATCTTTCCATTGCTTTTGATCGAAATTATCAAAAAAATGGCGAATGGGTGCAAGACACAAGCTTTATGGATGTTACCGTATGGAGTAATCAAGGAGAACGCTGTGCTACCGAATTGCACAAAGGAAGTCCCGTTCTCATTGAAGGTTATTTGCAAACCAGAACTTTTACAGATAGAAATAATAACAATCGCAAAGTTGCCGAAATTGTGGCGCGCCGCGTTAATTTCCTGGAAAAAAGCAGTTCTTACCAGAATCAACCAAAAGAACAAAAAAACGATCAAACAGAAGAACTAAAAGCAGACGTCACAGATGATGACGTTCCATTCTAAAAAAAGGAGAAATGATATGGAAGAAAAAGAAAAAGTAGAAAATAAAGAACATAAAAAAACAAATAGTCACGATCGAGAAAAGAGTAGAGGAAGAAGCAACTATCGCAGCCGTCGCAAATCGTATAAAAAGAAATTCTTTTATAAGAAGAAATTTTGTTTTTTCTGCAAAAATCCCGATGTGGAAATTGATTATAAGAATCTCGGTCTGCTGAGAAGATTCACGATCGACAGCGGGAAGATCTCACCACGTCGTTTCACGGGAACCTGTGCGAAACATCAACGCAAAATTTCTAACGAGATAAAAAAAGCACGTCAGATGGCACTGATAAAATACACTGATAAGCACCAATAAAGTGTATTTGTTTGCAGTTTTAGCAATAATAATTTCTGCTTTTTCCCCATTTTTGGGCTTGATCTTTTTCATGGTAAATGCGTGGAAATTTCCAAAAACTTTTTATCTCATTTTCATCATCGGAACAACTCTGTTATATTTTACCAGGATCATCGATATTTTTGGAGCTTTGGATATCGCCTTTGGAGTAGCAGTTTCAGCTTTGATCTTTTACGAAATCCTGATAAAAAAATTTGATTATCTAAAGGCTATAATTATCGCGATAACGTTCAATCTAGGTTATTCTATTGTTCGTTTTTTTCTTTTTCGCAAAAGTCAGATCGCCCATTTTGCTGAGTTGGTAAACAGACTGAAAGAGTTTTTTGCGGAAAATGTTCAGCAATCGACAGAACAGATGATGATTGCGGAAAGGACTTTGGATAGAATGGAAATGATCTTTTCTGATTATTACTATAGTCTTTGGGTCATGATGATGGCTTTTGCAATTTACATTGGCGCATTGCTCGTGTCCAAAAAAATCCAAATTACTTGGGATCACAAAAAAGTGAGATTGCCTTTCTATTTTATCTATATTCTGATATTGGGACTCATTTTACTCTTGATTGAAGATTATCGGGTACTAGGCGGCAATATCATTCTGGTGTTAGTGCCGATTTTCCTGATCCAAGGTAGTTCAATTCTGGATTTTTTCTGGGGAAAATATTTTCGGAAATCAAAATTTTTGCTTTTTTTATTGATTTTTTCGGTCATTCTAAATTATTATATTTTGTTGTTAATAGTATTAATTGGATTGATCGATATTTGGTTCAATATAAGAAAATTAAATATTATGGAGGAATAAATGAAAATAATTTTGGCGAAAGATATCGAATCTTTGGGAACAGCTGGTGATGTGATTACCGTCGCCGATGGATATGCTCGCAATTATCTATTGCCCAAAGAATATGCTTTTTTGGCGACAAAGAAGAATCTTTCTCGCGTGGAAAAGATAAAGAAAGAAGCTGAATTAAAGAGATTGGCTCTAGAAAATGAATACAAAGCAATTGCCAAGCAATTGGAAGATATCAGCTTGACTTTCAAAAGAAAAGCTGATGAAGAAGCTCATCTTTTTGGTTCTGTTTCAGAAAATGATATTGTGGAAGCTCTTGCAAAACACGATATCGACATCCATAAATCAAATGTTGTGATGGAAAAACATTTGAAAGAAATTGGTGAATTTAATATCAAAATTAAACTATCTCCAGAAATTATTTCTGAAGTGAAAGTTTTCGTGGAAAAAGAATAAACACAGGAGGTTGTTTTGCTGAAAAAAATCGTGAATATTATCGGCTGGATCGTCTTGCTGCTGGCTTTTGCCTCTTTAGGATTGAACTCAGATGATAAAACTTTTGGATTTTTCTTCTATCTGGGTTTCTTCATAATCGTCTTCGGGGCTGTCTATCTTTTCATTAAAAAACATCATCGCAAGGCGGAAATAGATCAAAAGAAAAAGATCTTGTTCCAAAAGATCACCGGCATCATTCTTTTGCTCATCGCTCTCTTCTCACCACTTGTGGCTCTGAGAGATATCCAATTGCCTTTTACTCCGAACCTTGTGCTATTCATTGCGACAGCTGTTCTGGTCATACTCGGTGCTCTGGCAGTAACGTTCATCAATAAAGGTAAAATGCTGGCATTCTTAGGCTATCTGATCCTGATCATCATCTCTGCTATCCCAGCAATTTTCGCCATCTCCTATTTGAGTGAATTTTTCCCCAATGCCTATAATGCGCTGGGAACTTCCTATTGGTCGATCGTTGCCGTCTCGATCTTTGCCTGGTGGGGTTTTTCTTTATACACCAAAAAATCATAATGAACGTCTCGCACATCGGTTCAGCTCTTCATGATCTTATCTTCAAAATCGCTGGCGAGGATAGAAAACGATTTGTCGAAATTGCTTTTTATTGGAAAAAACTCGTCGGCCCCATTCTGGCAGAAAAAGCTTTCGTTCACAAATTGGAACAAAACGTCCTGTTCATTGCGGTGAATAATAATGTCTGGATGCAAGAGCTGATACTCCGAAAAACATATTTGAAAAAAAAGATCTTTCTTCAATTAAAGATCGAATTGAAAGATATTGTTTTTTTTATAACCGATGATCTGGTTTCCTACAAACCAAAGGGATTTTGATGAAAATCGCTCCTTCTATTCTATCAGCAGATTTTTTGAATCTGGCAAATGAATTGCAAAAAATTCAAGCTGCTGGTGCTGATATCATTCATCTTGATGTGATGGATGGTCATTTTGTTCCAAATTTGACTTTTGGACTTCCGATCATCCGGCAGATCAGAAAAATGACAGATATCCCGCTCGATGTTCATCTGATGGTCACAAATGCTGAAGATTATCTTGCAGAACTGATCGAGATGAAAATTGATTATGTTTCCTTTCATCAGGAAACTGTTTATCATGCTCATCGTCAGCTGGCGATCCTGCGAGAAAAAGGCGTGAAAGCAGGAATTGCTTTGAATCCTGCCACACCTGTCCAGACATTGTTACCAATCATTTCTGATCTCGATTTTGTCCTTTTGATGAGCGTTGATCCTGGATTTGGCGGACAAAAATTTTTACCGTTAGTTTTTCCCAAGATCGAAATATTAAGACAGAATGCTGCAAAAGAAAAGCTGGAAATAGAAGTTGATGGCGGGATAAATTCCGAAAATGCGAAAAAATTAAGCAAAAATGGAGTGGATATTTTAGTTGCTGGTTCTTTTATTTTTTCAAAAAAAGATTATCGAAAGCAGATAGAGAGCTTGAGAGGTAATGATGTTCAATAAACTCACAGAAAGATTTGATTCCATCTTCAAGCAATTGAAAGGTAGAGGAAAACTGAACGAAAAGAACATCAAAGAAGCAATGCGAGAAGTTCGTAGAGCGCTTTTGGAAGCTGATGTGAATTTCACTGTCACCAAAAATTTTATTAATGAGATCAGCAAAAAAGCTGTCGGTACAAAAGTCATGAAAAGTCTTTCACCAGGTCATCAAGTGGTGAAAATCGTTCATGAAGAGCTGATCAATCTTATGGGTGGCGATGCTTTCAAACCAAATTTGCCGCATAATCGCCTTAATAAGATCATGCTTGTCGGATTGCAAGGATCAGGAAAAACCACAAGCTGCGCAAAGCTGGCAAATCATCTGCGAAAAAATGCGTCACTCGCACCAAAGATGATCGCCTGTGATGTGTATCGTCCTGCGGCAATCGAACAATTGCACGTTTTGGGAAAACAATTGGATATCCCGGTTTTTTCTCTATCCAAAAATAAGAAAGTGATAAAGATCGCTAAAAAAGCACTAAAAGAAGCAGAAAATTCTGAAAATAATCTGCTGATCTTTGATACTGCCGGACGCTTGCATATTGATGACAAACTGATGAAAGAATTGCAGGAATTGAAGAAGATCATTAAACCAGAATACATTTTTTTTGTAGCAGATGCGATGACTGGTCAAGATGCGGTAAACGTGGCAAAAGAATTTCATGATCAATTGGAATTCGATGGTGTGATCCTGACAAAAATGGACAGCGATGCGCGCGGTGGAGCTGCGCTTTCCATCAAGAAAGTAACAAACAAACCTGTTGCTTTTGTAGGAACTGGCGAGAAGATATCTGATCTGGAAATTTTCCATCCAAACCGCATGGCAGATCGGATCTTGGGAATGGGAGATGTGCTCAGCTTGATCGAAAAGGCAGAGCAGACGATCAATGAAGAAGAAGCAGATAAGCTGGCAAAAAAAATAAAAAAGAATCAATTTACCTTTTCCGATTTTCTGACACAACTGGATCAAATTCGGAAGATGGGACCTCTCGACCAGCTGATCGGGATGATGCCTGGCATGAATAATCAAGCATTGAAAGGAATGAAATTCGATGAGAAAGAGATCAAGCATGTTGAGGCGATCATTTTTTCAATGACAAAAGCAGAAAGAGAAAAACCCTCACTGATCAAAGCAAGCCGCAAGCAGAGAATCGCAAAAGGTAGCGGAACCTCTATCCAGGCTGTAAATCGTTTATTGAAGCAATTCGAGCAGATGAAAAAGATGATGAAGAAATTCAGTGGAAGCAAACTTCCAAAAACTGGAATGATGCCATTTTAGAACGGTAAACGATAACTTCTTAAATGAAAGAACGTTGAATAATTTGGTGTGAAACAAAAAAGGCTTGACGGTAAAGTGAGTAAAAAAATTTTTTATAAATCAGGAAAATAAAGAGAAAAGAACATAGATCAAGGAGAAATAATGGTTAAGCTGAGACTTAGAAGAATGGGTAAAATTGATCAGCCCTTTTACAGAATCGTAGCAATCGATACGCGCAAAAAAAGAGACGGAGCATATTTGGAATCTCTGGGATATTATGATCCTAAAACAGATCCATTGACATTGAAAGTAGACATAGAAAAGGCAATAAAGTGGCTCAAAGTAGGTGCTCAGCCTTCAAATACAGTAAGATCGCTATTACGCAGAAGTGGCGTTCTGGAAAAATGGCACAATCTCAAATTGGAAAAAAGACAACTCAAAACAGAAAATGAACCTATCGAAGAAAAAGAATCTGAAGAGGAAAATCCCGTAAATACATCCTGAAAAATATGGGGGTAAAATGAAAGAATTACTTGAATTCATTATCAAAGCTCTTGTCGATGATCCATCTGTTGTAAACGTTAAACAAGTGGAAGGCGATAAGATCACGATCTTTGAATTGAGAACGGCAGAAGAGGATATTGGAAAAGTAATCGGAAAACGCGGGCGAACGGCACGGGCAATTCGGACCATATTAAACGCAGTTTCTGCCAGAAAAGGCAAAAGAGCTGTTCTGGAAATTATCGAATAAATGCAAATTTCCGACCTGGTTGCCATCGGAACATTGGGCAACTCGATCGATGAAAAGGGATTTTTCTCTTTTCATGATCTGGGGAAAATTGATTTTGAAAAATTGAATAATGTTTTTTTGATCTTTACAGACCATAGAGTGAGATACGTTAGTATTATCGATAAAGCGCAGAAAAAAAGGAAAAAACTGAAAATCGATGATAAAGAGATCGCAATGGAAACAGTAAAAATGGGTGGAGCTGAAATCGCTCTTCCCTATTGGGAATTACCCCAAACCGATCAGGAAAAGTTGGTCGGAAAAAGTATTTTTTTCCAAAAAAAAATATTGGGAAACGTGATAGACTTGATCAAAAGCAACAAACAAACCACGCTCATCATTTCCAATGAAAAAGATCAAGAAATAATGATCCCCTACGTGGAATATTACATCGATACTGTCACAGACGATGCGATTATCATCAAGAATGCAAAATCACTTTTGGAAATTTATCAATGATCTTCGATGTTTTGACACTTTTCCCCAAGATATTCCAAGGCTTTTTGGAAGAAAGCATGATCCTGAAAGCATTGCAACAAAAGGCGGTCGAGATAAACTTGATAAACATCAGAGATTTTACTCATGATAAACATAATTCGGCAGATGATTATCCCTATGGCGGTGGAGCTGGCATGGTGATGAAACCAGAACCGCTTTATGAAGCGATCACTTCTGTCAAAAAGGAAGATACGCCGGTCATTTATTTCACGCCTCAAGGAAAATTATTGCAACAGAATCATGTTAATGAATTTTCCCAAAAAAGTCATCTCGTCTTATTGTGCGGTCATTATAAAGAGATTGATCAGCGCATTCGCGATTCGCTTGTGACAGATGAATATTCGATCGGGGATTATGTGCTTTCTGGTGGAGAGATTCCAGCAATGGTTTTGATCGATGCAATCACACGACTGCAAAAAGGCGTTTTGGGTGATATCAGTTCTGCCCATAGTGATTCCCATCAAAAGAATTTGTTGGGATGTCCTCATTATACGCGTCCAGCAGAATTCAGAGGAATGAAAGTTCCTGATATCTTACTTTCAGGAAATCATCAGCAAATTGCTAAATGGCGAAATAAGAAGGCTATGGAGATCACCAGAAAAAATCGTCCCGACCTTTTGGAAAAATGAAGAATCTCTATCTCGGCTTGGTTCATTATCCTGTTTATAATAAACGCCAAAACGTGGTTACAACTTCGATCACAAATCTTGATCTTCATGATATTGCACGGAGTTGCTTCACTTACGGCGTGAAAAAATTCTTTGTCATCAATCCCTTGCAAAGCCAGAAAGAACTCTTTCAGCGCATTCTAAAATTTTGGAAAACAGAGATTGCTCATCATTACAATCCAGATCGCGTCAAAGCTTTATCGATCATTGAATTTGTGACAGATATTAATTCTGCAAAAAAGTGGATAAATCTACAGGAAAAAGACTATCTGCTCATAAGCACAAGCGCTGCAGATCATCCAAATCAAATATCATATCGTGATATTGATAATTTAGGGAAATCGATATTTTTATTGTTCGGAACAGGAAATGGACTTACAAAAGAAATTCATCGTGAAGTTGATCATGTTCTCGAACCGATTAAAGGAGATACTGATTATAATCATTTATCAGTACGCAGTGCTGCAGCAATTGTGTTGGATAGGATTTTCCGAAAAATATAGGAGGAATCATGGATATCGTGCACGAAATAGGAAAAGAACAATTGAGGAAAGATCTTCCAGAATTCAGAGTTGGTGATACCATAAAAGTTCATTACAAGATAAAAGAAGGTTCAAAAGAAAGAACGCAAATCTTCCAGGGAATTGTTATCAGGAAAAGAGGAATGCAAATTTCCAGTACATTTACCGTGAGAAAGATCAGTAATGGAATTGCTGTTGAACGAATTTTTCCATTGCATTCACCAATCATAAAAAAGATCGATGTTGTTCGATACGGTCGCGTCAGACGTTCCAAGCTTTTCTATCTTAGAAAGGCAAAAGGAAAAGCGGCTCGGATCAAAGAAAAGAAGAGATATTAAGAGATACAGGAGCTCATTTCGAGCTCCTTTTTTTATTTGGGAAGTTCAAGTGTAAATACAGATAATGTCAGAAATTTATCTTCAATAAATATCTTGCTTCTATAATCAGTAAAACTTTTTGTTTATAAACAAACATAGCCCAACAGAAACAGTAAAAAATTAGTTTGTACTAGCCAAATCCAAAATTGACTTTCAACAATTTCAATGACTTAGGAATAAAAATTCGAAAGATGGGCTACGATTTTATCTACTGTTGTTATATATGAAAAGCCAAATGAAAGGTTCAAAAGACTTGCACAATGCATTTCTTCATTAATACTACCTGTCCCATCAGCAAGGAAAAAAACACGATAATCTCTATTATATGCATCACGTGCAGTAGATTCACAACACATATTTGTCATGATGCCAGAGATAACAAGGTCTTCAATATTTAGGCATCGCAATATTATTTCTAGATCGGTGTTGTAAAATGCGGAATAGCGATGTTTAAAAATTATTTTTTCATTCTGTAATGGCTTTAAATCATCATGGATTTCACTTCCGGTACTTCCTTCAATACACATGCCTTCCCACCACCATCCCATAATGCCTGCATCGATACGTTCAGGATGATGAACATGACGTGTAAAAATTATTGGACGGCCGGATCTCCTGAAAGTTGATATAAGATGTTTGATCTTAGAAATAATTGCCATTCCACCGCAGGTAAAAGTTGGAGAATCGGGATCTAGAAAGAATTTTTGCATATCAATTACAAGCAATGCGGTTTTATTTATATCGGGTTTCATTATATGTTGGTTGAACGGTTCAATTGTCTTTAACCAAGTTTCTGATTTTTTATTAATCGTATCTTCTGTTACATAATAATTCATGTATATAACCTCTTAATAATTTTTTCGTGGGCTTTCGCACAACGGTGGTCACGTATGTTTTGATAAAATTAAAGTTCAAATCTGATCTGATCAGTATATTTTGAAATTCTTTCCTCTGCAAGTGTTACGTATTCATTGCTTGTATCGTAACCGACATAAAACCTGTCAGATTTAACAGCCGCAATTGCAGTTGTGCCACTACCCATAAATGGAATAGAACTATTTACTTCTTGCATTATGAACTTCCGTTGCTATATTTGCCTCTTTCCAATTTTCTAAATTTGTAAAAAGCTCATCTTTATTAACAGGATTTTCTCTTGCTAAAATAATTGCATCATTTTCCGAATCTGCTTCTACAACAAATGAGCAATAACCGGAATAATAAACTTGTACTTCAAATTGACTTTTTGACATAATTATGACACCCTTTTTTAATTGATTAGTCTAATTTTTTCGGCTTTTTGATTTCTGGTGTTTGTTGTACAAAATGCAACATCGGCATCAGATCGATTTGTTAGACCAATCTCATTGCAAACAACACTATTTACTGCATATAATCCCAGTTCATTTGCAATTGGAGTTAATAAATCTCTGCACCATTTTTCAGTAAATTGTCCAATTAAAGAATTGCGGCTTTGTAACGTTTGTCCGCTATTTTGTTGTCCTTTATTTATGTAGGCAAAATATTCTTCACCAAATTTGTAAAACAATTGCTCGGGAGTTGAGAAATTTTTCAAAGCTTCTTCGAAAAATCTTTTTTCTGTTTCTATATTCCATAATTCTAAATTATTCATTTACATCCTCCAAAGACATAGTTTTACAAAGCCTTTTTTTGTTCAAGTAAATTTCCTCTAATGTTTCAAGTGTGCGTTGCTCTTCTTGCTTTTCTTACATTCTGAGCACTTGAAACTTTTGTTAGTGGACATTTTTTAGAATATTACTTACTTAAAATTCTAAGATTTGGATTGGATTTTTCTCTAACAGTACGATTATTTGCACCGGTTATTTTATAGAAATTTTTATCATTTGATATTGGTTTTGAATAATTAGTTTTACCAAAAACAGTATCAATAACTGAAAAATTATTATAAGGATTGAGAGTTTCATAAATTTTATAGTAAATAGCACCATCACCGTGAATCCAATCTAAATGTAAAGAATCATTTTCTGTTGAAATAGTTAAATCGGTTGGAGTATTTACATAATCTGGTTGATAATAATATCTTGCACCAATATCTGGTAATGTGCCGTCATCATCACGATTTCTTTGATAATTTCTGCTTTCAGTTTCTAATCTTACTGTTGATCCCATATCAATGCAGGGTGAAGTCCATTCTAAATTATAGTTTCCATTTGCACCATCAACAAATTGAGGATCGCTTTCTAA
>JAGYMQ010000070.1 GCA_018400535.1 Candidatus Cloacimonadota bacterium | reverse complement strand
CCGGCACGAAAGGGTTCTATTTTGGAAACTCAAAATGCTGATGTTTTTATTTTGGTCGGAACAACTGGCGAGATCATGCCAGCATCGCTTATTCCTTTCGAAGCAAAAAGAAATAATGTCAAGATCATCGAAGTGAACGTGGAAAGAACGAATTTCACGAAGGCGATCACAGATATTTTTTTGGAAGGAAAGGCGTCTGAGATCCTGCCAGAATTGGTAAAACTGATCTAAGGAGGAATTTATGAAGATCACGATTGTTTATGACAACAATTCCAATCAGGAAAATCTGGTGGCTGACTGGGGATTTTCCTGTTTCATCCAAACAAAAAATCGAAAGATCCTGTTCGATACAGGTGGTAATGGAAAGATCTTGTTGCAAAATCTGCAGGAATTGAATATTGATCCCACAAGTTTTGACGATGTCGTCATTTCTCATCCTGATTTTGATCACATCGGCGGACTTTCCCACATTTTGAATTTAAATCATCATGCCGTCATTCACAATCCTATTTCTTTTCGTGGGATCAGATATGACAACAAAGTGATCTATTATGATGAGCCGAAGCAGGTATATCCAGATATTTTTTTGACCGGCGAATTAGGAAAACGAGAGCAATCGCTGGCGATCGCAAGCGAGAAAGGACTCATTTTGATCATCGGCTGTGGTCATCCAAATTTACATAACATTATAAATGCAATTTCCCGTTTTGGAAAAGTTTATGCAATTGTCGGCGGTTTGCATGGTTTTCAAGAATTTGAGATCTTAGAAAGGATCGAAAAGATCTGTCCCACTCATTGCACAGTTCACAAAGAAAAGATCAAAGAACTTTATCCAGAAAAATATATGGATGGCGGGGTGGGAAAGGTTTTCAGATTTTAAATGTTCAATAAAGAAGAGCTTCAGAATTGCCAGCGCTGTGAGCTTTATCGTACGAGAGAAAATGTTCTCTGCGGAGAAGGAAATGTGTCTTCAGATCTGTTATTTATTGCTCAAGCGCCAGGCGAAAAGGAAGATAAAGAAGGTCGGATGTTCATTGGACCGGCAGGAAAAATTTTCAGAAAATTATTGAAACAAGTGAAGATAGATATTTCTAGAATTTATATGACGAATCTGATTAAATGCAATCTTCCGCAGAATCGACGTCCAAAACAGCGCGAGATCAAAGCATGTTCCTTCTTTTTGGATCAGGAGATCATAGAAGTCGATCCCAAAATCTTGATTCCCCTCGGTTATTATGCAACAAAATATCTCTTCCAGAAATATGATCTATCGGATTTCTCTAAAACAGAATTTCATGATATGATCGGAAAAAGTTTCCCTGTGGATAACAAAAAGATCTTCGTTTTATCTCATCCAGCTGCTCTTTTGTATAACGAGGATTTTCAGGAAAAAGCGTTTTTACATTATCAAAAAATAGCAAAGTTTTAATTGGAAAAAAGGAGAGAAAATGAATATTTCACAACGAGTTACGCAAATTGCAAAATCAGCGATTCACGAAATGACACGTCTATCAAAACAATATGAGGATGTAGCTTTTCTGTCATGGGCAAAACCGACCTCTGGCACGCCCGCTCATATCAACGAAGCGGTAATAAAAGCCATCAAAGAAAATCGAACTGGCGGCTATTCGCAAAGCGAAGGATTGCCTGAATTACGAGAAGAGATCGTGAAAAAATTGGAACGAGACAATAATATCGGAGCAGATATTTCTGAGATCATCGTTACTGTCGGGGCGATCGAAGGCTTGGCGGCGGCGGTGATGGCAACGATTGATCCTGGTGATGAAGTGATCTTGCCCACACCTACCTATTCCACACATATTCGACAAGTGGAATTGGCTTCGGGAAATCCAATCCTCATTCCATTGCGGGAAGAAGAAAATTTCGCGTTGGATCTACAAGCGATCAAAAATGCCATTACCTCCAGAACAAAAGCGATCCTTTATTGTTCGCCCAGTAATCCGACAGGAACAGTTTTTTCTGAAAAAGAGCTGCGGGAACTGGCAAAGATTGCTTTGGAAAATAATCTGACTGTCATCACAGATGAGGCTTATGAATATTTTGTGTTTGATGATAAAAAGCATTTTAGCATCGGTTCAATCCCAGAAATGAAAAATAATGTCATCAGCACTTTCACTTTCACGAAAACCTATGCTATGACTGGCTGGAGAATTGGTTATCTGCATGCTGCCAAGGAAATGATCGCACAGATCAAAAAAGCTCATATTCCTTTTGCTATCTGCGCTCCTGTTGTTTCTCAATATGCTGCGATCGCTGCCTTGAAAGGCTCGCAAGATTGCGTGTGGGAATTTAAAGCGCATTATCAAAAAACACGAAATTTGATGTGTGAAAGATTGGATACACTATCAGATCATCTTTCCTACGTGAAACCAGACGGATCATATTTGATGTTCCCAAAAATCTTGGGAGAAGCTGGAAAAGATTCGATCGCTTTCAGCAAAAAATTATTGCAGGAAGTGAAAGTTTCAACAACTCCGGGAATTGCTTTTGGTCCGACTGGCGAGCAACACATCAGACTTTCGTTTTGTGTTTCGGAAGAAATGATCGAAAAAGCTTTTGATCGGATGAATAGTTTTTTCCGTTAAATATTGCTTATTGTTGAGTTGATTTAAAAATAATAAGTTGTAACATTTTCCCCAAATATTTTTTATGTAAAACAAAAAATATGTCAGAGATTAGAGGTAGAAAATTGAGAATAGCAGTTTATGTATGTCATTGTGGTGGAAATATTTCGGACGTGATCGATGTTCAGGAAGTGGCAAAATTTGCTGATGAACAAGATGAGGTGGTCTTAGCAAAGCATTATTCGCATATGTGTTCAAATCAAGGGCAAAATATGCTGATTGAAGACATTCGAAAACACGAGATCGATAAAGTCGTGATCTCAGCATGTTCTCCACTTTTTCATGGAGAAACTTTCAAGAGCGTTTTGGAAAAAGCTGGTTTGAATCCCTATCTGGTTGAAATGGTGAATATCCGTGAGCAGTGCGCTTGGGTGCATTATGATGAGCCGCGTCGTTCAACGGAAAAGGCGAAAAGTTTGACAGCGATCGGAATTGAAAAAGTGAGAAGAAATTCTGCTTTGGAAAAACTGCAGCAGGATATTGGAAAAAATGTTCTGGTTATCGGAGGTGGAATCGCTGGTATTCAAGCTTCACTTGATCTTGGTGAAGCAGGGTTCAATGTTCATCTGGTGGAACAAAAGCCAACGATCGGTGGAAGAATGGCGCAATTGAGTCGTACTTTCCCGACAAATGATTGTGCTGCCTGCATTCTGGGACCAAAAATGTCTGACGTTGGAAACAACAAGAATATCAATCTTTACACAAATTCAGAAATTCAGGATATTAGCGGGACTTTGGGTGATTTTCATGTACAAATGACAAAAAATCCTACTTATGTCGATCCAGATTCCTGCGTTTCTTGCGGAGTTTGTGCAGATGCCTGTCCCGTCAAGGTTGATGATGAATTTCAATGGGGAATTTCCAAACGAAAAGCTATTTATATTCCAGTCGATTTTGCTGTTCCAAATAAATTTTTGATCGATGAAAACAGTTGTCTTAGACTGAAAGCGCGCAGGAAAAATAGCGATTCGCAGGTTTGTGGTCTTTGTGCAAAAGCTTGTCCGCAAGATTCAATCTCTTTCGAGCAAAAGCCAGAGCAGATTGAACTCGATATCGATACGATTATTGTTGCTACGGGTTATGATGTGTTCAATGCGAAAGAAAAACCAGAATATGGTTATGGAAAATTTGAAAAAGTTTTGATCGCACCGCAGATGGAAAGAATAATCGTGCAGCAAGGTGAAGGCAAAAAAACACGCGATATCGGGAAACGTATCGCTTTTATTCAATGTGTGGGCTCTCGCGATGAACAATTAGGAAGAGAATATTGCTCACGCGTTTGTTGTATGTATGCTACAAAGCTGGCGCAGTTGATCCGTCATTCGGCGCAGGTTGCTGGACAAGAAAAGGATATTTACGTTTTTTATACAGATATGCGTACCTTTGGCAAAGGATATGAAGAGTATTATAAACAGACACAGAAAATGGGTGTGAAATTTATCCGTGGCAGGCCAGGTGAGATCAGCGAAGATCCTTTCACCAAAAAATTGACAGTGACGGTCGAAGATACTTTGAATCGACAGATCATTCAAAGCGAATTTGACACTGTCATTCTTTCGGTCGGGTTGCAATTGAGCGCTGGTGGAGAAAAAATCGCAGATATTCTCAACTTACCAAAATCAACTGATGGATTTCTGCAGGAAGCACATCCAAAGTTCAAACCGGTCGATACGCAAACAGAAGGAATATTTGTGGCTGGAACTGCCCAAGGACCAAAAGATATTCCTGATTCGGTAGCACAAGCCAGTGCCACAGCTTCCCGCGCTATTCGTTTGATGAATCAAGGCAAAATTTTCAATGAACCGATGAAAGCTTTCATTCATACAGAAAAATGTGACGCTTGCGGAAAATGCCTGAATATTTGTCCCCACAAAGCGATCGCATTTTCTTCCAAAAGCATTGTTCGCATCAATCAGAATATTTGCAAGGGTTGTGGTTCATGCATCGCTTCCTGTCCGAAAGACGCGATTGACCTCCAGATGTTTACCAACGAACAATTATCTAAAGAGGTGAAAGCGGCTCTTTCCAACAAAAAAGAAGGAGAAAGACGAGCACTCATTTTTGCCGATAATATGTGCACATATAAATTAGCTGACAGCGTGGGAACTGCGAAAAAATCTTATCCAATTGAAACGCGCATCATACGCATTCCCAGCAGCAGTCGTGTTTCTCCAAAATTAATTTTACAAGCTTTCATTCTCGGTGCTGATGCGATTTTTATCGGAGATTGTGAAGAAAAATCAACGCCCTTCAAAGATAGCATTCAGGCAACAGAGTGCAATGTCAGAGTTGCAAAAGATATTCTGAAAAAAGTGGGAATCGCTGACAATCGGATAAATTTCTTCCAGTTCGTAACTGTGATGCTACCGAAATTTGTGAATTTTATGCATCAAACGGTGGAAATTGCCAAACAAAAGAATCCGATCACATTGGAACAGCGCCGGATATTAGAAGATAATCTGCAGGAATATTTATTTCCAAATTAATGAGGTGAAAAAATGATCAAAAAGATAATCATCGATTCAGAAGGAAACAAATTTCTGGAAAAGATCGAAACGATCAGCGGTGAAAAAATTACCAGCTGTGATCAATGTGGAGTTTGCACGGGAAGTTGCCCTTTCACAGATAATATGGACATCACACCATCGAACGTGATGCGGAAAGTGCAATTGGGACAGAAAGAAGTGCTGGAAACAAAGACGATCTGGGTTTGTGCTTCTTGTCTGCATTGCATGACTCGTTGTCCACGCGGGCTTGATCTCTCCAAAGTTGCTGAAGCGCTGCGTCAGATCAGTCTGCGCGAAGCGATAGATAATTTTGACATTGATCAGATTGATAAAGAAGAGACGAAGAAGTTACCTCCGATCGCACTGGTCGGTTCTTTCCGCAAATTAACAGGTTAGGATGATCCAATGAGAGAAAATAAACTTAGAATTCCCTATTATCCGGGTTGCACGCTGAAGGCAAATGCCAAAAATTTTGAGGTTTCTGCTTTGCATTCGATGGAAAAACTGGGCATCGAAATGATTGAATTGCCGCGCTGGAATTGCTGCGGCGTCGTGGAATCTTTGACTGCTGACGATAAAATGCGCCATCTCGCTCCTGTTCGTAATCTTATTCGTGTGGAAGAAATGAATGAAGCGGGAATCGTTGATGATGAATTTCGGTTATTGACTTTATGTTCAATGTGTTTCAACACGCTGAAACGCAGTAATAAATTTGTGCGTGAAGATCAAGAAAACCTGGACCTGATCAATGATTTTATGTATCAGGAACCTGATTATCAGGGCAAGGTCGAAGTCATTCATCTTTTTGAATTGCTGGCAGATCGCGGCTTTTCCAGGATCACCGAAAAAATTGAGAAAAAATTGGAAAAATTGAACGTCGCTGCCTACTACGGTTGTATGCTTCTTCGACCTCGCAATATCAGCATTGATGATGCCGAAAATCCAAATATCATTGAGAATTTTGTTTCTGCTTTGGGTGCAAATCCTGTAAATTGGCATAATAAACATCGCTGCTGCGGAAGTTATCACACTTTGAGCAATAAGCAGCTTGTTGTCGATTCGGTGAAAGAAATCATCCAGGATGCACAAAAAAACAGGGCGGAGATCATCATAACTTCCTGTCCGCTATGTGCTTTCAATCTTGATCAGCGTCAAAAAGAGATCAAAGAACAGGATGATAATTTCCGGCAAATGCCGATCCTGTATTTCACACAATTACTTGCTCTGGCGCTCGGTCTGGGAAAAGAGAGTTTTGGCTTTGATCAAAATTATATTGATCCTGAGCCAGTATTGAAGAGATTCTTAGAATGAAACAAAAAGAATGTAAATGGTATCCAGTCTGCCCGATAAAATTTTTTACAGAACAGGGAAAATTGGATAAAAAATGGTCGGAAGAATATTGTCATGGAAATTGGAAAAAATGCGTGCGTTTCCAAAAAGAAGAAAGTGGAATTTACCATCCTGATAATATGCTTCCAAATGGGGATATAGATGAAAGTTTATAAGATGGAACCAATTGATCTGTTAGTCAAATCTCACGGATTTCATCCAGAAAAGATCCAGAAGATCGTTACTGGCACAAGATATACCGCGGTTCTTTTACAAGAAGGAAATATCGGCGTATGTGCGAATCTGGGGACAAAAGTCGATCCCAATCTGAAGATGTATCATGCATTACACATAGCCGATCTTTCGCATCGGATCGTTTTGAACGCCTATTTTAATGCAGTTTTAAACTATTCTAATTTATCTACTGATGGTGGAGATATCTTTGACGTAATTGATTTCCAGAATTATCAGAATTCTGCTATGATCGGTTTTTTCAAACCAGTGGTCGAAAAATTCCAAAAAAAAGGTATTCCGCTTCACATTTTTGATCCGCGCTATCAGGAAGATATTATTACCACTGAAGAAGATAAAGAAGATTTTTTGCAAAAAGCCGATGTTGTGATCCTGACAGCAACTTCGATCTTTAATCTCACTTTTCTGAAAATACTCAGCTCGACCTCAAAATATTGTGATATTTTCCTGCTTGGACCTTCTGCTCCGATGACAGAAGAAATCTTCCAATATGGAAATATCAAAGCAATCTTCGGTTCAACTTTTGCCAAAAATGATGAACGGGTTTTGCAGATCATTGCTGATAATGGTGGCACAAGACAATTTCTGAAATATGGAAAAAAACGAACTCTATTCAGACGGAATGATATATGAAAACCTATCTTGATTGTTTGCCTTGTTTTCTGACGCAAGCTCTGAAAGCGGGTAGAACGGTTTTGAAAGACGAAAAAAAGATCAAATATTTATTGAATGAAGTGAGCAAGCTGATCCCGGAAATTCCACTCGATCATTCTCCGCCAGAAACGGGTAATGTCATCTATCGCAAGATCAGAGAAATAACCGGAGATAATGATCCTTTTGCCAAAATGAAAGAAAAAAATATCGAACATGCTCTGCGTCTTTATCCGAAACTAAAAGAAAAAGTCAAGAATGCGGAAGATCAGCTTATGACAGCAATTCGATTGGCGATTGCCGGCAATGTGATCGATCTGGCGCTCAATCACGATTTTGATCTGGAAAAAGACGTGGAAAAAATTTTATATCAAGATTTTGCGATCAACGATCAAAAAAGATTCAAAGACGAAATTTCCACAGCAGAAAATATTCTCTATCTGGGTGATAATGCTGGTGAAGCTGTTTTTGATAAAATCCTGATCGAAGAGATGAATAAAAAAGTGATCTTTGCCGTGCGCGAAATTCCTGTTATCAATGATGTGACTTTGAAAGAAGCAAAAAAAATCGGATTACCTGAAATCGCAGAAGTTATCTCTTCGGGCTCTCCAGCACCTGGAACGATCTTGAAGCTTTGCACACCAGAATTCCGCAAAATTTTCATTAATGCAGATGTCGTTATCAGCAAAGGTCAAGGAAATTACGAAGCACTTTCCGAAGTGGACAGACCGATATTTTTTCTTTTAAAAGCCAAATGTCCTGTCATTGCACAGAATATTGGCGTTGAAGTAGGAGATATCGTGTTGAAGGCAAAAAACTAATCGTTTTCTTTTCCGACAGCAAAGATTTTTCCAATAGATATTATTATTAGCTGATTTCGCGTTTCTTTCAAAAAAAAGCTTTTCAAAAATTTTAGTTATAAACAAATTGGTTTTGTAAAATTAAAGATCAAAAGGGAATTAAAATGTTCAGAAAAACAGCAAACATTGATAAAGGCAAATTATCCAATTTGGATCAACTGCAAAGACTGATCATAAAAGCAAAAGAAAACGTTATTTATAACCTGAAAAGGAAAGAATTCCGCCAAAAATAATTGAGGATTTGAAAGGGTTGTGTTTTCTTTTAGAGTAAAATTTGTTTATTTGATTTGCCTCTATCAAGTTCATGATTATGTAACTAATAAAGGAGTAAAATTTTGCGATTAAAAATTCAAGTTGATTTATCTGAAATTTCTGATATTCCGTTTAATTATCATTATCAGCTGCATTCCGCAATCTACAACTTGATCCGAAAATCATCAGTCGAATATTCCAAATTTTTGCATGATACCGGCTTTATCGATGAAAATAAAAATCTGAAACTTTTCACTTTTTCACGCTGTTACTTTTTCCCAAAAAATTCTAATCGTTTCGGCTTCAGAAACGTCAAAGGTTTCACTCTCTATTTTTCTACTCCTATCGAAAAAAGTTTTGAACATCTGGTTCTGGGAATCTTTGCTGATCAAATTTTTTTTCTCACTTTCCAAAATAAAAAGATCATTTGCCAGACGAAAAACGTTGAATCTCTGCCTGATCCAAAATATGCAGAAAAAATGAAATTCACCTGCCTTTCTCCGATCGCTATTTCCACGATGCAAGATAAGAATGGAAAACTGATCCAGCATTATCTCGATTATATGAATCCCGATGAAAGAGATCATTTTATCGAGAATTTAAGAAATAATCTAATCCGAAAATACAAACTCGTTCATAAACAAGAATTTAACGGTAAAGAAGATTTTGATTTCAGCTTCGATCCTGTTTATATCACAAAAAGAAAGGGAAAAATTTCCAAACTGATAGATTTCAAAAGAGGAATAAAAATTAAAGCGATGGAAGCACCTTTCACGATCAAGGCAGATCCAGAATTGATCAAGATCGGTTATGAATGCGGATTTGGTGAGAAGAATTCGGCTGGATTCGGGATGGTGAGAGCGGTGGAATAGTGGAATTGGTTGAATTGGTTGAAATGGTTGAATTGGTTGAATTGGTGGAATTGGGAAAAGCAGTTAACATGCGCAACCAATTTAATTAGTTTAGCAACATAAGGAGGTGTAGATGGAAGAGCAGATGAATTTTGAATTTAAAGATGAAGAATTCGAAAAGAAGAAACGAATGTTAGAAAATTTTAAAGTTACTTTTGAAGAAACAGGTGATCCTTTTGTTGATGCAGGAGGAATGGCTTTGGAATATATCTCGAAGCAATTTCCTGAAAAAACAATTATGGAATTGATCGAATGGGCAGCGAAAGTTTATGTCGTGAAATGGAACGCAAAATTAAATGCTCTGTTTTTAAATTCTCCAATTACACAAACATCAAAAAAGGGGAATCAAAAAATCTTAAGCACAATTGAAATGTTTAAAGAAATAATTACAAAATCATCCAATTTGGGCTTCTGCAGATATTGTGGAAACAAAACATATTTATCTAAAGCTGGTCGAGATGTTTCGTGTTTAGTTGGCTCAGGAACTTTTGTAAATTTTCATCATTCCCATGAAGCTGGATTAATGATTTGTCCGCAATGTGCTGTAAAGTATTTCTTTCTACCATTCGGTTTATTATCCATGGGAAATCTAACAATTTTACAAAGTACTACGAATTATGGAACAGAATTTTGGAAAATGAAAACAGTTAAAACAAATTTAGATAAAATTAGTCGTGGGACTTCAGAAGGAATATTAAAATCAGATTTTAAAAATCCTAAAAATGCTTTATTCAAACTAGCTTCTGAATTGATTAATATATTCGCAAATAAAGAAATTTCAGAAAACTTAACATTATATCATTTTACAAATTTTGCTGCATCTGTCGATTGTAACATTTATTCAATCCCTAATCCTGTTTTTAATTTTTTGAGTCGAGTGCTAAAAATTAAAGCCAGACAATGGTTTGATTTTACTTACCGATATTATCACATCTCAAAATCAAAATGGAATGAAAAAACAAATCAATGGGAAATAAAGGATAAAATTGTTACTGAGGATGATTATAGAAATTGCAGAAACGAAATATTTAACAAGTTATTGGAAGGAAGATCAATTCTTTCTAATATGACCAGTTATTACAAAAAACAAATAAAAAAAACGAAAGGAATAGACAGCAGTATGGCTGTTTATTATGCTAAGGAGGTAATTAAAATGACATCAGAACAGATCAATTTGATCAAAAGTATCGGAAACAAGATTTTCGACTTGATGAAAGAAGAAGATGCTTTCAAAAAGTATCTTGTAAAACTGGAAGGAGCATCAAAAGCATATCAATTGCGTTCAGCTTTGATCAACATCATTAAAAAGAATTATTCTGTGGGAAATGAGGAAACGATTGTTACTCTCGACGAATGGGTGACTTATCTTTTCCCAGATGGTCAATATTGGGGTGAAGTAAGAGATCTGCTTCTGATTTTTTTGTATGAGAAAATGCACGAAAATGATATGAAAATTGAAGTAGATGTAAATGAACAAATAGATGAAACTGAAGAAAATAATGAAGAAATATAGGAGGAATTATGAAAACAATTCAAGGATTTATGCTTATCGATGTTGATGTAGCAGCATTAAACAATGCAGGAAATGACCCTGCATCAAAATTGGATAATGCAATAGTTACAAAGAAAATCAGGAAAAATGGGAAGGAATACCCTTATGTGTCAGGACAAGCTTTTAGATTCTGGTGGCGGAATTCTTTAGAACAGCATTATAACTGGAATATGTCTCCTGTAATCAGAGAAAAGAAAATTGCTTTTACAGAAGCCGAACCGATGAAATATCCTGACGATGATGTTTTTGGTTATATGCGAGCAGGTAAAAAAGAGATTAAGGATCCAGAAACTGGAAAAACTAAAAAAGTTAATGTTACTTTGACAAGAGTATCACCCTTAAAAAATTCAGCGGTAATTGGTGTTGCCTATAATCCAATTGTCCAAAATTGGGCTTCAATGACCAGACAGGAAGGTGACGCTGTCCCTTTTGGAATTGATGAATATTGCTCTGTTATGAAGGGAATGTTCTCATTAAATACTGAAATGGTAGGTACGTTTTCTGATACAAATAAAACTGGTTTCAGAAATATTAATGAAGATATGAAAAAGCTTTATTTAGAACAAGATACCGAATTAATCAATGACCCTTTTGCTCAAGACAAGGAGGGTAAACCATTACAATTGGTTAGAATGAACGATGAAATACGCTTAAAAAGAATTAAAGATACAATTCTTGCACTTAAAACTCTTAGTGGAGGAGCAAAACAAACTACGAACCTGGCTGATGTAACTCCAAAATTAATTGTTTTAGCGAATTTTAAATCAGGAAATCATCCGTTCTCACATTTGGCAAAAGAAGAAAGAGGGGTTGCAAAATTCTCAATTGAAGCTCTCGAAGAAGTTATTTCAGAATATGCTAATCAATTTGAGGGAAATATTTTTGTTGGAAAGCGAAAAGGATTTATGGATGAAATAGAAGAAAAACTTAAAAACCTTGCAGATGATGATAAAATCAAATTCGGTCCAATAAACGCAATCATCGATGAATTTGTAAAAACAATCAAACTAGGTTAGTAAAATGAAAGTGTATCGAATACACATCACAAGTTGGACGACTTCTTTTCGCTATCCGAATATGATAAGTGGATTTCAACCGACTCTTTCGGTTCCACCATTATCAACAATTAATGGTCTGATTTCAGCAGCAAAAGGCGATTACTTTTGTATTTCCACTGAGAAATTGGGATTCTTTTTTAAATACAAGACAAAGACTGTTGATTTAGAAACCGTATATCAAATGGGAAGGCGTAACAGTCAGATAAAATCTAATGTAATCAAACGAGAATTTTTGTCTGATGCTGAACTTTTTCTCTATACTGAATCAGAAGAGATAGTTGGTTTTTTTAGAAATCCACAATACCAACTCCTGTTGGGTAGATCTGGAGATTTAGCCCAAGTGAATGAAATTTTGGAAATGGAAATAACAGAAAAGAAAGAATTGGAAAAAGTTAAAGGAACCATAATTCCTTTTAGAAAGCATAAAGTTGCTTCTCCGATTCAGGCTCTTCCAGCTTATTTCAGTAATGAAATTCCACGAAGAAATATTGGAACACAACCTTATTTTATTGTCGATTGCAAATCGGAAGTTTCGATAACAGCAAAAGGATTTTCCGACAGAATTGGAAATGAAAACATCGATATTTATTGGCAGGAGTTTTAATATAATACATTGTAGGCGACAATGCACATTGTCGCCTACATTTGATGTTATTGATAATAAGGAGAAATATGATCTTAGCAAAGTCAGACGGAACAACGCTTCAAGAACACATTGAAGATTGTTTAAGAATTGCAGAAGGATTAAAAAGGAGCATCCCATTACTTTTTAAAGATTTTGACTTTTACAATTTTCTGATTTTGGCAATTCTATTTCACGATTTTGGAAAATTGCATCCTGAATTTCAAAAAGTTCTCACAAAAGAGAAAAATATTTGGGAACTTCAAAGGCACGAAATATATTCTGTAATTTTTTCTAATAAAATCAAGTTAAATGAAAAGGATAAAGAGTTACTGCAAAAAGCAATTTTAGCACATCATAAATCTTTCGATGAGATAATGGAAAAGCATTTATCAAAAAAAGAATTGGAAGAGGATTTTGATGATATCTGGAGAGTACGAGGATATCAATTTCATCCAAAAGATGTGTTAAAGAATTTATCGAAGTTTAAGTTACCGGATTTGTATGAGATTATTGATTTTATCAAAAGTTCATTAAAAAAGAGAGAGGTTAATTTTCAAATTCGAAGAATAAAATATTCTGAACAAAAACATCCGGTTGAAGAATTGATTTTTCATCATATTGAATATGAAGCTAATTCGGAAGATTTTTTCAAACACCTCTTATTTTCAGGTTCACTAAAAATGTGCGACCATTACGGTTCAGCAAAAATTACATCCATTCCTAACCTAAAACCAAATGATCTTGATTTTTGGGATAATAATTATAAACCATTCAAACATCAATTGGATTGTTGGAACTCAAGGCAGAACACAATTCTAATTGCACCAACCGGTTCCGGAAAAACCGAATGTGCTTTGGGCTGGCTGAAAAAATCATTACAATCCAGTATGGGAAAAACTTTTTATATATTACCTTACACTGCCTCCATTAATGCAATGCATAAAAGATTTTGCAGAGATATTGAACAATCAGAACCGATTAAAGCAAAATTGATTGGAATTCAACACGGGAAAGTTGAACAATATCTAAATCAATATATTGAAAACGATTATGAATTTCTAAAGGAAAAATCTGATTCTTTCAAAAAGTTACTTCATCCATTTAAACTGACTACACCTTTTCAGATTCTGAAATATTTTTTCGGCGTGAAAACATTTGAGATTGGATTTGTTAATCTTTATGGTGCAAAAATAATCTTTGATGAGATTCACGCTTATGATGTTATCACTTTTGCTCAAATAATTGTTGTTATTGAATTTTTATCTAAATATTTTAATTGTTCTGTTTTCATTATGACTGCAACTCTTCCCACTTTTCTAAGATTAGAAATTGAAAAAGTTATTCAATCTGCAAGTCTTATCACGCCTGCGATAGACTTTTTAGAAAACATAAAACGACACAAGGTATCCATCTATTCAGGAAATGTGTTTGAAGCGATTGAGGAATTGGAATCTCAAATATCCAGCACAAATCAGATTATGATAGTTCTTAATACTGTTAATCAAGCACAAAAATGTTATCAACAAATTAAAGAGACATTCCCTGATGAGGAAATGTCTTTGATACACAGTAGATTTACAGCAAAAGATAGGAATCGAAACGAAAAAAAAGCGTTCGACAAAAATACAAAATTTCTAATTGGAACTCAGGCAATCGAAGTTAGTCTGAATATTGATTATGATTTACTAATTTCTGATCCAGCTCCTTTGGATGCATTGTTGCAGAGATTCGGTCGAGTAAACAGAAGTGGTAAAAAAGCCCCCGCACCAATCTATGTTTGCAAAGAAAGCTCAGGAAATGATTCAAAGATCTATCCAAAAGAAATAGTTGAGAAAACTTTGAATGCTCTATTGGATGTTCATATTTTAAGAGAATCTGCTGTTCAAACATTAATCGACAAAGTTTATCCCGATTGGCTACCTGAACAAAAAAAAGAATTTGAAGACACTAAAATTCTTTTTAAATCTTCTTTAGAATCACTTCAACCCTATTCTAAAAACAAAGAAAGAGAAGAAGATTTCTATGACAAATTTGATGGAATAAAAGTTCTTCCTGCAAAATTCTATGCAGAATACAAAACGCATATAGAAGAAGCTCGGTTTATTGAAGCTGATGAATTGATGGTCAGTTTGCATAAATCAACTTTTAAGGGTTTGATGTTCCACAAAGAAGGTTCGAGAATCATTAAGGATAGATTCTCAATAATCAAAAATGATAGTATAAAAAATTCTGATGTTTTAATAGCAAAATGTAAATATTCATCTGAAAAAGGTCTTTTGACAAACGATTATCAGGCGATTGAAGATAATGATGATAATTTTCTATAATTATGAGGTGATTATTTTCCAATGACCCAAAATCCAATTATTACAGCAACCCAAATAAATTATTATTTCGTCTGCCATAGAGAACTCTGGCTTTTCTCACACCAGATCAATATGGAGCAGAATTCCGAATTGGTTAGTTTGGGAAAGTTACTGCACGAAAATTCCTATAAAAGAGAGAAAAAAGAAATTCAGATCGGTCCGATCAAAATCGATTTCATCGGTAAAGATGGTATTATTCACGAGATCAAGAAAACACCGAGTGTGGAAAAAGCGCATAGCTGGCAGGTGAAATATTACATCTGGTTTCTGAAAAATCTGGGAGTAGAAAACATCAAAGGCGAGATAGATTATCCCAAATTGAAAAAACGAACAGAAATAGAACTTGTTGAGGAAGATGAACAAAAGATCGAACAGATATTGCAAAATATTGAAGAGATAATTTCCAAAGAAGAAATTCCATCCGTTATCAACAAAGGGATTTGCAAGAAGTGCAGTTATTATGAGTTATGTTATGTTTGAAGGCGACATTGCGCAATGTCGCATGCGGAGCGAGATGCAATGTCGCATTCGAGAAAATTGCGGAAAACGAAGGCGACGATGCGCATCGTCGCATTCACAAAGAAAAATGAAACACCAAAACAGCCAAAGTAGAATTTACGGTGATTTTTGTTATTTCATCACCTGCAATGTTGAAGACAAGCTAGAGATTTTCCGAAATGTGCAATTTTGTGAATTTTGGATCGAGGAATTGAAATTATGCAAAGAAATGAAAAACTTCAAATTATATGCTTTTTGTTTGAATTATGACCATTTTCATTTTGTTATCAAACCGGATAATAAAATCGCAGATTATTCACAAATCATGCATTTTTTGAAACGGAATTTCTCTCAAAATATAAATAAGATTTTGGGTTACACTCAATTTAAAACCACCTTACCTGAAGGCGACATTACGCAATGTCGCATTCGAGAGAATTTCGTAACCGAAGACGACGATACGCACAAACGAATCGAAAGCGACGATGCGCATCGTCGCCTTCGGGAATTCGATGAAATTACAAAAAAATATCGCCGCCGATATATCTCATTGTTTGAAGATCGATCTCATCCCAAATTCAAATGGCAAAAATCATTTTATGATCATATCATACGGAATGAAACGGATTATCAATTCCATTGGAATTATACGATGCATAATTACAGAAAACATGGTTTGCCGGAAAATTGGAAATTTACAGGTTTAAAGTATCCGGATTTGATCGATGATATTTATCAGGAGATTATATGAAACGTGATTTTTTTATTTTTTCGAATGGTCGTCTTCACCGAAAAGAAAACACTCTATTCTTCACTAATAATGAAGGCAGTAAAAAAGCAATTCCCGTGGAAACTGTCAGAAATCTGTATGTATTTGGAGAAACCGATTTTAATACAAAATTCTTTAACTTCCTCTCTCAAAACAGTATTCAACTACATCTTTTTAATTATTATGGATTTTATTCAGGAAGTTTTATTCCACGAAAAACACTTCTTTCTGGCGAAGTGATCGTCAAGCAAGTAAAATCATTCACCTCTCTTTCCAAACAAATGATAGTTGCTAAAGAATTGATTAGATCTGTTGTAATTAATATACTAAAAAATCTGCAATACTACAACGTGCGTGGACGTGATCTGAATGAAGAGATAGAAGGAGTTAAACGAATATCATCCAATATTGATAGGAGCAAGACGACTGAAGAATTGATGGGTTTTGAAGGTCAGATCAGGCAGGTTTATTATAATTGCTTTCATAAAATAATTGCGCAGGAGATCGATTTTGAAACAAGAGTGAAACGACCTCCAAATAATATGATCAATACGTTGATATCTTTTGGAAATTCCTTGCTCTATACGACAACTTTGAGTGAAATATTCAAAACGCAGCTTAATCCAACCATTTCATTTTTACATTCTCCTGGTTATCGCAGGTATTCGCTGGCACTCGATATTTCTGAAATATTTAAACCAATTTTAGTAGATAGGATCATTTTCCGTCTGCTCAATAAAAATATGATCTCGGAAAAAGATTTCCAGAATAACTTGAATTTTTGTTATATGAAAGATAAAGGGAAAAAGTTATTTTTAAAAGAATACGATAAACAGTTGAATAGAACGATTAAACATCGCAGACTGAAGCGTCATGTCTCTTACCGGCATCTGATTCGTTTGGAATGTTACAAATTGATCAAAAATGTGATTGAAAGGAAAGAATATGAAGGATTCAAGATCTGGTGGTAGGTTGGTTGAATTGGTAAAAATAGAAGAAATAATAATGCAAGACATAACATACTTTGAGGTTTATCAAAAATCTTTAGCTTTCTCAAAAGAAATTTGGAGTATTGTGATTAAGTGGGGTTTCTTTATACAGAAGACAGTCGGAAATCAATTGGTGAGAGCGGTAAATTCTATTTCTGCAAATATTGCTGAAGGTTATGGAAGATATCATTTCAAAGAAAACTTGAATTTTTGTTACTATGCTCGTGGCTCATTCGAAGAAATAAAAGATTGGCTCAGAAAAGGTTATGAGCGAAATCTGATCACAAAAATCGACAAAGAAATGAGCGAAAAAGTTGTTGACATGTTTCCCAGGCAACTGAATTCATATATCAATCGTATTAAAGAATGCATGGAAAAATGAATATCCTAATTTCATTATTTTCAATGATTCAACAAAAAAAACCGTGATTTTTTATGCATATAATAGCAATTTATGACATCGGTGAAAAAAGAGTCGGAAAAGTATTGAAAACTTTTCGTAAGTATCTCACCTGGATCCAAAATTCAGTATTCCAGGGTGATATTACAAAAGCGAAATTGCAGCAATTGCAAAATGAACTTTTAGATATCATCGATTCCGATTATGATTCGATCGTTTTTTTTAAAATGAGAAGTGATCAGGTTTTCCATAAAGAGTTTGTGGGAAAGCCTTTTGATCCTTTTAATAATATTATCTGAAGCGTCGATCTGGTAAATTCAGATCTTTATAAGATCATAGAAGTGAAAAAATTTAGTGAAAGACATCTGCTGATTGCTTTGTCGATAGGCTGTCGTCGATGCTCAAGTGAAATTGCATTATTAGACATCGACGCTGATTTCTGAAAGATTGGAGTTGACAACAGCTGATGTTCAGAGGATTTTGTCTGCATAGATGTGAGGCTTTTAATCAGACCAAGATGGAATTGAAAT
>JAGYMQ010000069.1 GCA_018400535.1 Candidatus Cloacimonadota bacterium | reverse complement strand
ACAGATCGCTTTGGTACAGCAGGCAGTGCTTATAATTTTGATGGAGTAGATAACTATATCGAACTATTTGAAAGCACAACTGCTGATAATCTGGGTGAAACTTTCTCTATTTCACTCTGGTTCAGGTCCGATACTACAACAGGAGATTCACAGGCTAGAGTTATTTCCCGTGATTTCTCTGATTATTGGGGTATATCTGTTGATCAATCAGCAGCTTTCCCGCAAGAATTAAAAATAGTTTACGATGATAATTCCAATCAAACTTTCTCCGGTGTGGTTCAGGAAAATACCTGGCATATGGCTACGGTCGTCTGGGATTCAACCAATGCTCCGGTAAAATTTTATCTTGATGGACAATTTCTGGATTCATTTACCTTCAGTGGTTTTCTCAGCAGTTCACGTCCGGTAATTCTGGGAGATAATACTGAAGTAGCTCCTCAACCTGGAAGTAATCCATTCCTTGGCAAAATAGACGATGTGAGAATATATGATCGTGCTATTTTCCCGGCAGAGATCACAGAATTGCATAACATTTCTCTGAGTTTAGAGATTCCTGAAAATGTTGCTATATCTACTTCCGGTAGCCAGCTAACCATTTCCTGGGATGAAGTAGATGGAGCAACATCCTATAAGATATTTTCAGCGGATTCTCCGAATGGATCTTTTGTGGATGTTACTTCGCTCGGTAGTTTTGGAGATCCTGTCACTGATATTGATCAAAAACAGAAATCACAAAAATTACTCTCTAACAATGAATCCAGTTTCAGGGAAAACAATAGAGATTTACAAAGTTGGACAACAACGATCGATTCCAATCAGAAATTTTACTATGTGAAAGCAGTGAATTGATATTTTCTGATTCGATAAAGAAATTAAGAGAAGCAGGCGGAAGCTTGCTTCTCTTTTGTAATTGTCGAAATAATTCTGCATAATTGCTTATTTATTTGTGAACAAAATACGAGAAGAATTATTGAAAGATAAGCAATAGATTCTTCGAGAGCAAAGATGGAAGATTTCTCAGAATGACATCTTTCTTTAACAATTCAGAATTCATTAATGGTTGTCAGGAGATTTATGATTTGTAGTGAAAAAAATCTTATTCTCCAATGATCTTCACCAGTACACGTTTTCGGCGCTTTCCATCAAATTCTCCATAAAATATTTGTTCCCAAGGACCAAAATCGAGCTTACCTTCAGTGATCGCTACGACCACTTCTCTACCCATAACAGTTCGTTTGAGATGAGCATCAGCATTGTCTTCAAATCCATTATGCTGATATTGTGAATAGGGTTTTTCCGGAGCTAATCCTTCCAGCCATTTCTCAAAATCCTTATGCAGTCCCGGTTCGTCATCGTTGATGAAAACGCTAGCTGTGATGTGCATCGCATTGACCAGACATAGTCCTTCTTGCACATTGCTTTCGTTCAAGCATTCAACGATCTTTGGTGTAATGTTGATCAACTCCCGACGTTGAGAAGTTTCAAACCATAATTCTTTACGATAGGATATCATAGATTTCCTCCTTAATAAATTTCAATAAAATTTTTTACACGATTATCTCAGCTTGAAGTTCAGTCAAGAATGTAATCCAGCTTGCAAAAATTACTTCTTTCTGGAACAGTTTAATGACAACAATCAAGATTGAAAAATATTTGCTTTACATTGAAAATTTTCATTGTAACTTTTTCTTAAAAATTCGTTTCATAAAAATAGAAAAAATTTAAAGGAGATGTTATGTCAAAAATCAAATTTGTATTCCTGATTGCTGTTGTCTTTTTCTCGATGAATATTTTAAATGCACAATTTCCAGTAAATGAAGAAGGAAAAAGTCCTTTTGTACAAGTAGTAAAGGATATTCGTCGTTCGGTCGTAAATGTCAAAGTGGAATATGAAGTAACATTTGATAATCGAGGCACTCGCCTTCCTTTCAATGATGATTTTTTCAAATATTTTTTTCCTGAACCATTCCAGAATCCTGAAAAACGAAGTAGAAAGTCGATGGCAATGGGGAGTGGATTTATCTTCAAACGAGATAAAAATGATGTCTATATTCTCACCAATAATCACGTTGTGGAAAAAGGCGAAGAAGGAACAATAATCATCACTCTGGCAGACAAAGCCAAATATGAAGCAGAAATAATTGGGCTGGATGCAGATACCGATCTTGCTGTTGTTAAGATCGAAGTGGAAAATGATGAAGAGACAGTTGTTGCACCTTTTGGTGATTCAGAAGAAATTGAGATCGGTGACTGGGCGATCGCGATCGGAAATCCCTTCGGACAATTGGGTTTGGAAAGAACTGTTACTGTGGGAGTGATCTCAGCGACGGGACGTGCTAATCTGCGATTCGGGCAGGATTCACCGATCTATCAAGATTATATTCAGACCGATGCTGCGATCAATCCAGGAAATAGTGGTGGTCCTCTTGTCGATATTCACGGCGAAGTGATCGGAGTGAATGCAGCGATCACCAGCACAAGCGGGGGAAACGTTGGCATTGGTTTTGCTATTCCGATCAATCTGGCAAAAAAAGTTTCCAATGATCTGATTGAAAAAGGACGTGTCGTCCGTGCCTATATGGGAATATTACCTCAGGATATCACCGCAGAATTGAAGGAAAGTTTTGATTTGGATGCGGTGATGGGAGTTCTGGTTTCTAAAGTAGAAGAAGATACTCCAGCCGAAAAATCTGGTTTGAAAAGAGGAGACGTGATCACTCATTTCGATGGGAAGGAAGTGCCAAATGTCGCCAAATTTCGGCTTTATGTGGCAAATAGTGAGATTGATCAAAATATTCCAATAACTATTATTCGTGATAATAAAGAAAAACATCTATTGATAAAATTGGTCGAACGTCCAGAAGAATTAAGTCAAAACAGCATAGAAAAAGAATCAGAGAATTCGGCAGAATTGGGAATTACTGTGGCAGGATTGGATAGTGATCTCGCCCAACAATATGAGATAGAAGAAGATGAAGGTGTCATCATCAAGGATATTGAGTCGAATTCTCCAGCAGCTCTCAGCAATCTTCGAGTGGGTGATGTTATCATTGAAGTCAATCGAAAAAAGATCAAAAATGTGAAAGATTTCCGAAAAACAATCAGCGAAAGCGATGAGGATACGATACTTTTTTATGTTAGAAAATCTTCTGGAAATTACCAATATATCTCGCTGAAGATAAATTAATTCTTCCTCAAAAAAATGGGATCCTGCCTTTGTATAATTTGCAGGGTCCTGATTTTTTTCGTAACTAAAAAAAGGATAAATCATTCATCCTAAAGATCTGGAAATGATTTCAAAAAATACAGATTATCAAATTTAGTTGCAATAATAAGATTGTGAACTTTACCTTGAAATGAGAAGAAATTTTAATCAATTTCTATTCCTAAATTTTCTTGACTTTTAAAGCTTGATTTAAAGCGTGGCGTCAAAAATCCAATAAAAAAATAAGGAGTGGAAAATGAAGAAAAAGGTTATTATAATGGGTGCTGCTGGGCGAGATTTCCATAATTTCAATTGCTACTATCGTGATAATGAAGATTATGAGATTATCGCTTTCACAGCTACTCAAATTCCAGATATCGATGGACGAAAATATCCCGCTGAATTGGCAGGAAAATTATATCCTGAAGGAATTCCCATCTATGCTGAAAAAGAGATTTATAATTTGATCAAAAAACATAATATCGAAGAAGTTGTTTTTGCCTACAGCGATGTTCCGCACGAACGAGTGATGAATAACGCATCTTTGGTAAATGCTGCGGGAGCAGATTTCAAATTGATGGGGCTGGAAAATTCGATGATAAAAACTTCCAAACCGTTAGTTACAATTTGTGCGACACGAACTGGCTGCGGAAAAAGTCAGACGACAAGAACAGTCGTGAAAGCTCTCAAAGATAAAGGTTTGAACGTCGTCTCAATCAGACATCCGATGCCCTATGGCGATCTGGTGAAACAAAAAGTTCAAAGATTTGCAGAATTATCTGATCTGGAAAAACACGAATGCACTATCGAAGAAATGGAAGAATATGAACCACACATAAATATGAAAAGTGTTATCTATGCTGGTGTTGACTATGAGGCAATTATACGTGAAGCAGAAAAAGAAGCGGATGTCATTGTTTGGGATGGTGGAAATAATGATACTCCTTTCTACACTTCTGACAAAATGGTAAATATTGTTGTCGTCGATCCGCATAGACCCGATCACGAAAGAACATATTATCCTGGTGAAACAAATTTGATCAATGCAGATGTTGTTGTTATCAACAAGATCGATTCTGCTGATCCAGAAGGAATTCAAATCGTGCGTGATAACATTCGAGAGATCAATCCTGATGCGATCGTCATTGATGGAGCTTCTCCGCTAACAGTTGATAAGCCGGATATCATTAAAGGTGCAGATGTGCTGGTCGTGGAAGATGGCCCCACACTGACTCATGGAGAAATGACTTATGGAGCTGGAGTCGTTGCGGCAGAAAAGTATGGTGCTGCTGATTTGATGGATCCGCGTGAATTCGCTGTTGGCACGATTGCAGAAACTTTTGAAAAATATCCTGATATTGGCATCTTATTGCCGGCAATGGGTTATGGAAAACAGCAGATCAAAGATCTGGAAAATACGATCAATGCTACAGAATGTGATGCAGTTGTGATCGCTACGCCGATCGATTTGAGAAGGATCATCGACATTAATAAGCCAGCAGCTCAGGTGAAATATGACTTGCAGGAAATTGGTCATCCTACGATCAAAGATGTCTTGAAAGATTTCTAATAAATTATCATTTAAAAAAGAAAGCCGTGGAAATTTTCCACGGCTTTTTGTTTTTGCTTGTGTTCTTGCTTTGTTACTTGATGTCTATCATCTTGGCTGGTTCTGGTTCTTTTTTCGGAATAGTTATCTCCAGAACTCCATTTTCATATTTGGCTTCGACGTTCTTGTCATCACATTTCTCAGTTAAATTTATCGTGCGCTTGTAACTACCGCTATATCTTTCACAGCGATAATAAGATTTCTTCTTTTCTTCCTTTTCTTCCTCTCTATTCGCTTCGATCACAAGATTGTTGTCGTTGATCGATATGTCGATGTCCTTTTTGTTGAAACCAGGAAGATCAGCCATGATCTGATAATTATCTTTGTTTTCGACCAGATCAACAGCCATCATCCGCAGATTTGCGTCCATCTCTTCTTCATCGTCAAAAAAATTCTCGAAGAATTTATCGAAGCTGGATAGGAACGGGAAAAGTTCTCTTCTTTTTCTGTTAATTGGAACGTTTTTCATCATAACCTCCTAATTTCATTTTTTCTTTTCAAAACTTTCACAGAATAAAGTAAGTGGAACCGATAAAATGTCAAATTTTTTTTAGCAGTCTCGTGTTTGGAGTGCTAATTATTTGAAAAAATGAAATGCCGCTTGACATCTAAGGTTGTTAATTGCTTGTAAAATATTGGCTTAATTAATATATATAAATAGTATATTCTTTGCCCAGGAGAACTTTTTTTCTGGTAAATTTGTATTCCAAAAATTGGAAGAAAAAATTTTGTGTGAAGACTATTTTGTGATCAGAATGTCTCGATCTTGATCTTTAATGATGATCGCAATTTCGTTGGGAACACAGATGATCGGTAAATTATTACTCCAGCCTTGTTTCACACAATACTGCTTTGGGCAATTCGATTTCTGCATTCGCACTTTTCCATCTTTGACCTTAATAGCGATATCTTTTTCAATTTCAATTATTTTATCGATCTTAATATTTCCAGAATAAATGATTTCATCATGATGCCTGATTTCTACTTGCTTTTCCGAGCTTTGCGCTGAAATAGCATAGAGCGAGAGTAATGAAAGAAAAAGCAGGATAGCGATCAGCATAATATCAGCTGGTGTGAGTAATTTCTTGATCTGTTTTATCATCAGAAATTTCCGTAAATCTTTTTTCCGCAGGAAGGACATTTGCCGTCAATACAGTTTACTTTTGTATCAAATCCGCGTTCGATTAATTTATAACTACAATTTGGACAATTTGTATCATGATCAGCACGCACATTTCCCAAATAAATATAAGACAATTTTTCTTGCGCGATTTTTTTTGCCAGTTCCAGTTTCGTGATCGGAGTTGGTAAATTATCCATTTTGTAAGTTGGAAAATAACGTGAAAAATGCACAGGAATATCAGGATCTAATTCTGCTACGAAATCAACTAATTTTTGGATTTCTTCTGCAGAATCATTTTCGTCGGTGATGATTAAATTGGTCAATTCAATATGCGTTTGTTTATAAGCAGTTTCGATGGTTTTGAGAACTGGTTTTAATCTGCCCATACACAATCTTCGATAAAAATCTTCGTTCATTGCTTTCAGATCAATATTCATTGCATCGATGAAGGGTAACAATTTTTGCAAAGGCTTTTGTGTGATGAATCCATTCGTGACCAGGACCGTTTTTATATTATTTTCTTTGAGCAGCTGCGAAGTTTCTAACACAAATTCAAACCAGGTGATCGGTTCGGTATAGGTGTAAGCGACAGCATCAAGATCATGTTGCTTGCAGAGTTGTAAAACTTTTCCAGGGGTGATCTTTTGGGTGGGAACAGTCATCTGGCTGGATTGATAGTTTTGACAGAATTGACAATTGAAATTGCAGGAATTTGGTCCCATCGATAAGATTTTGCTTCCTGGATAAAAATGATATAATGGTTTTTTTTCAATAGGATCAATACTCAAGGAAATCGTTTTCCCATAATTGATGGCAAAGAGATCGCCATTAATATTTTTTCTGGCCCGGCAGATCCCGATCTTGTCTGGTTTTATGACGCAGTAATGAGGACAGAGTTCGCACTGAACCTCATCATTTTCCAGCTTTTTATAAAACATGGCTTTGTGCATAATCACCTCGTATCTCGTGAAATTTTCGATTATTCCTAAAAAATAAAGGCTGTAATTTAGTATTTCGCTGTCAAGAAATCTTCAGAGCTTTCTCTTGAGCTTATAGTTGTTTCATCTTTGCTCGCTGATTTTGTTTCAAAATTATTTATTCATTTTCGTTTCAGGATAGAAATAAAAACAGTTTGACAGTTTTTCTTCCCAATCCTCAAATCGAAATAAGGAGGTAAAATTATGAAAGAATTAAAAGTTGTCGTTGATAAGGTCGTCGAAAGATGCGGAGCAAAATTGCAGCCGGGAGATACTTTTTATGTGACCGGAAAAGGTAAGATCAAAATTCCAGATAACAAAGAGATCTGTATGTTCGCTTTGCAGAGTCTCATACCTTTTTTGATCCCGAGTCAATTTGAAACCAAAGAATACATCGAAGAAATGGACAAATTATGCTGTCCAGATCCAAAAGGAGTTGTCTTTCGTATTGAGGAGATTTGAAACAATTTTTTCAAACGCAGCTGAAATCTTTAGCCTTAGGTTTTAGCTGCGTTTTACCTATTTCACCAATTTTTTAAAATCTAATTTTGAATTTAATAATCCAAGAAAGAAAGGAAAAAATAAAAAAATAATGAAAAAGGGAATATTATTTGCTTACTATTCTGACTAAATTTATGTGAGTTTTGCATAATTCCGCTGTTTGTCATTTATCCTGTCAATTCAAAAAATGATGAAGACAGGACGGTTTTTGAGATCGTATTATTTCTGAATGCGACGTTATCCGACGTCGCCTTATTTTAATGAGATACGATGAGAATGAGCAAAGATGAAAATCATCAGAATGACATTCAATTGTAATTATGCTGAAATAATTTAAATTATTTTGATAAGAGGAGTTTAGATGAAAAAATTTTTTGTTTTTTGGATGTTAATTGTCATTAGCTTTTCGCTTTCTGCAAAATGGATAGAAATTTCTGATCTCGATCATAAATTGTTTGATACAAATACTCTCACTGAAGAGAAAACGAAGGTGACTTTTCTCTTAAATGGTTATGAACGAGAAAAAATTATTCATAACAACATCGAATTTGAAAAGATCATCTATCCAGACGCAGGGACAACTACTAAAATTGGAAAACCATCTCTTCCGCGTTTCAGTCGTCTTTTTGCGATTCCTGATGAAGGAACAATTAGCTTTGAGATCACAAATTATGAAAAAGAAATAGTTAAAAATATTACACCTTTTCCTTTCCAAGACTTTAATTCAGAAAGTAATCATTCAGCAAGAGAAATGATTATTGACCAAGAATTCTATGATCATGGTTCAATTTATCCCAATAAAATCGTAAATATCAGCAAACCTGCGATCATGAGAGATTTGCGCGTGATAAATATTACTGTCGATCCTTTCCAATTTGATCCGAAAAAAAATGAATTGATCATTTATAAAAATATTGAATTTGAAATAAAAGTGAAAGGCAATAATGGAATTAACCAAAAAAGAAATGATAGTGCTTTTTCCCGATTTTTTGAAACAACTTACCAATCCAAAATTTTGAATTATTCTACGACTCATACGCGTAATCAAGAATTCCATCAACCTAATTATTTGTTCATTTATCCAGATGATGCACAAGTCGAAACTAATCTGCAATATTTAATTGATTGGAAACATGAAAAGGGATTTAAGATCAATTCTGTCAGCACATCTACCACCGGCACGAGCAGTTCAGCAATAAAATCCTATATTCAAAATGCCTACGATAATTGGGAAGATCCACCAGAATTCATCTGTCTCATTGGTGATGCTGACGGAACTTATGCCATTCCAACTTGGTTTGAATCCTGGTCTGGTTATAACGGTGAAGGTGATCATCCTTATGTCCAGCTGGAAGGAACCGATATCCTGGCCGATGCTTTTATCGGGAGGCTTTCATTCAATACATTGACAGAATTTCAGACGATAATTGCCAAAATTATCAGCTACGAGAAAAATCCTTTTATGACAAATCCTGATTGGTTTGAAGAAGTTTTGCTGGTGGGAGATACCAGCCCTTCCGGTCAATCTTGTATTTACACAAACAAATATGTCAAAGAAACGATGTTGGATTTTTACGAAGATTATTCTTTTACAGAACTTTATGGATCGCAACCTTCAGCTTCTGCAATGAATAATGCACTAAATGACGGAGTTGGTTATTTTAACTATCGTGGTTGGCTGGGCATGAGTGGTTGGGGAAGTAGCTATATCTCAAATTTGAGTAACGGTTTGATGTTACCTTTTGCCGTAATCATCACGTGTGGAACTGGTGATTTCTCGAATGGAACAGCCACCTCAGAGGAATTTGTGCGAGCTGGGTCTCCAGGAAATCCAAAAGGCGCAGTAGCAGCGATCGGCACGGCAACAACAGGAACTCACACGACTTTTAACAATAGTGTGGATGCTGGTATTTTTTCCGGGATTTTTCAAGAAAATATTTTTCATTTGGGCGGTGCATTAAATTCAGGTAAATTGAACCTCTACAATGCATATCCAGCTAATCCAAATAATAAAGTCGATATCTTTTCCTATTGGAATAATCTGATGGGTGATCCCGGTTTGGAGCTTTGGACAAAAATGCCACAAGAGCTTAATGTTACTTATCCTGCTCAAATTTCACTCGGATCAAATTTTATGGAGATTTTGGTGAGAAATGATAACAATGAATTTCTGGAAGATGCCTGGGTCACGATCTTGCAAGGTGATGATGACATTTTTGCCACCGGGTTTACAGATCAGGATGGAAGTATATTGCTTCCGATCGAAGCATTAACGACTGGAAATGCTACATTGACGGTTACAAAACATGATCATATTCCTTTCCAGACAAATATTGATGTTATACAAACTTCAAATTTCATTAATGTTCATGAAATAAATATTGATGATGATAATTCAGGAACATCGGCTGGAAATAGCGATGGATTGATCAATCCGGGAGAAGAAATTGAATTGCAGGTGAGTTTGAAAAATTTTGGAACAACGCAATCCAATTCTGTTTCTGCCACGATTAGCACCAATAGCAGTTCCGTCACGATCACAGACAGTTATGAAAGTTATGGAAATATTGCTGCCGGAAATTCTACATTTTCTTCTGATGATTTTGATCTTACCATCGCAGATGATGCGCTGGGTGGGGAAGAGGTGAGATTAGAAATCGTGATCACAGACGCAAATCGCAATGAATACATCGATTATATTGATCTTGATATTGCTGGCGCAAATCTGAATGTTGTTGAATATCAAATATCCGATGGAGGAAATGGCATCCTTGATCCAGCTGAAACTTCTGATATGATCCTGACGATAGAAAATTTGGGTTCCATCGCTGCTGAAAACGTTTACGGGACGATTAGTTGCTTTGATTCCAGAATAACGATCACAGACAATTCAGGTTTTTTTGGAATTATCAATGCTGGAGAACAAGCTTCCAATCCAACAAATACATTTGAGCTTTCAGCTGATGCTCAGATTTTACCAGGCACACAATTTGTGGTCAATGTAAATCTATATAATGCAAGCGGCTATAGTTCAGGTGGAAGTTTCATCCTGGAAATTGGTGAGGTGAATGTCACAGATCCACTCGGACCTGATCAATTTGGCTATTACTGCTATGATGATGAAGACCTGCAATATGATGAGACTCCAGTCTATTCCTGGATCGAGATTGATCCGAACTATGGTGGAAATGGAACGCTGATCCCTTTGAACGATAATGGAGATGATGGTGATATAGAAACAATTAACGCTCCTTTTAATATAAAATTTTACCGCGAAAATTATGATGAACTTACTGTTTGTTCAAATGGCTGGATAGGTTTGGGTACAACCGAGCAAGCATCTTATATGAATTGGCAGATTCCAGGACCTCTTGGTGCTTCACCGATGATCGCTCCCTTCTGGGATGATCTAAAAATTGCAAGTGGTGGAGTTTATCAATATTATGATGTTGCAGATCATAAATTTATCGTGCAATGGTCGCGTGTGCAAAATGATTTTAACGATTCGGAAGAAACCTTTCAGATAATAATCTTTGATCCACAATATCATCCCACACAATCAAGAAACGCCAAGATCCTTTTCCAATACAAAACTGTGAATAACGTCAATGTTGGTACATACTCGGGTTCTTCTGTCAGTCATGGACAATATGCTACGGTTGGGATCGAGGATCACACAGGAATGAGAGGTTTGCAATATACTTTTGATAATGATTATCCAAATGCAGCAAAACCTTTGGAAGATGAAATGGCAATACTTTTCACGACAGATCAAGCTGAGGTTTCGATTTCACCGATCCTGGTCATGAATTCTGTTCAGATCGATGATTCTGCTTTCAATGATAATGGCATAATCGATCCGGGAGAAACTTTTGATATTATCTTCGAAATAGAAAATATTGGTCTGATGGATTCTCCCATTGCGATCGCAGAATTGACTTGTGATAATCCCGATATCTCGATCCAGACTGGAAATGTGAATCTGGGTGTCATCGCAGCAAATTCAAGCGTTGATGCAGTTTTCTCGGCAAGTGCCAGCACACAAGCTGCGGTTGGCAGCAATGTCCAATTTGAGTTTGATCTCACTGCTGGTAGCTATTATTTGAATGAAAATGTTACTCAGATGATCGGTTTATGTGTGGAAGATTGGGAAAGCGGAGATTTCTCGCAATATTATTGGAATTTTGATGGAAATGCCGATTGGGAAATTTCTCAGAACGATCCCTACGAAGGAAATTTTTGTGCACAATCTGGTGATATTGGAGATTACCAAACTTCAGAAATTTCAATCACGCTAAATGTATCATCGCAAAGCGAGTTATCATTTTTCTACAAAGTTTCTTCTGAAGCAAATTATGATTATCTGGAATTCTGGCTCGACGGCTCAAGATTGGATCGATGGTCAGGAAATATTGATTGGACTGAAGCAAGTTTTATGATCGATGCAGGTGAACACACTTTTCAATGGATCTATGAAAAAGATAGTATGGTTAGCAATGGTTCTGATTGTGGCTGGATCGATAAAATCATCTTTCCTTTTGTGCAAGGACCTCCTGAAGTAACTTTCAATCAGACTGGATTTGATGTTACTGTAATAAATGGCAGTTCTACGAACGAAACTTTGATCTTGGGTAACACTGGAGATTCTGATCTGACTTTTAATATTGCAAAAGATTTTCAGGATAGAGACGTTTTTGCTGATAATATTTCAAATCGTGCTTCAGGTGGACCCGACAATTTTGGTTACGAATGGATCGATAGTAATGAACCGAACGGACCTAACTATAACTGGCGTGATATCAGCGGAATCGGAACAGCTGTTAATTTTTCACACAATGATTATGGAACAGCGCTGATGCCAATAGGTTTCAACTTTAATTATTATGGCACGAATTATTCTCAATTTCGCATCAATCCAAATGGTTGGATCGGTTTTGGAAATGATAGTTCTGCTTGGAGCAATACATCTATTCCAAATACCAGTTCACCTCGTCCAGCAATTTTTGGTTTCTGGGATGATCTTAATCCATTAAATGATGGCGATGTTTATTATTATAGCTCTTCCGATAGTTTGATCGTCTGGTTTGACGATGTGGTGCACTATTCTGGTGGAAATTATGGAACTTATGATTTTCAGATGATCATCTATTCCAATGGAAAGATATTAAATCAATACAGATCGATGAGCGGAAATTTGAACTCTGCAACGATCGGAATCCAGAATGCTGCAGGAAACGATGGATTACAAGTCGTTTATAACAACAATTATATGCAAAACGAATTGGCGATCCTATTTTCTGCTGGTGAAGATTGGTTGGATGTTTCACCGAGTAGTGGAACGATTACAACTGGACAAAATCAGAATATTTCTCTAACTATTTCGACTGATGAATTGGAGATCGGCAATTATGTCTGTGACTTGATCGTGAACACAAATGATCCGGAAGCTGTTTCAACGGTCATTCCAATCGAATTGACAATTCTGGAACAAGCTTTATTACCACCGCAAAATGTAACAATTGCAGAAACCAATGATAATATTGTAATTTCTTGGGATAATGTTGCTGCTGCAAATTCCTATAAGATCTATTCTTCTGATGATCCTGAATTGGATCTTCAAAATTGGACACTTGAAGCGGAAGGACTCGGTGCAACAAATTGGACAACATCAGGGTCTGATCAAAAGAAATTTTATTACGTGATCGCTTCGACAGATGAGCCGTTCAGTCAAATTAGGATTGAAAAGAAATAATAAAATATATGACTGGATGATAATATTCAGTTTGCTAAAATAGTAATTTTATTCGTAATTGGTCTGAACCGCAGATTCATAAATTCAAAATGTTTCAGCTTGCTGAGTCTTCGGAAAGTTGGCGTAACTCGCCATTTGAACAATCGGAAGACCTGCGGACATTCCGATGTTTAGCATCTCTGTTGGCGTAACTCGACGTTCCAATGTTGAGCTCTTCTCATAAAAACTGCAAAAGAAAAGTAACCACGAATTTCACGAATTGGCACGAATGATATAATGAAAAGTCTGAACCACAGATTTTCACAGATTACACGAATTACACGGA
>JAGYMQ010000068.1 GCA_018400535.1 Candidatus Cloacimonadota bacterium | reverse complement strand
GCATTGGGTGGAAAGTAATAAGATATTACTAATACTTTTTTCATTAAAGTCCTTTCAAGAGCTTATAATTCCTAAATCCACCTATTTGTTTCCCATTTAGCAGTTTCTGTTCAATCCAAGTTAGGATTCTGTATTTAAGTCTTTCATGTTTATGTAATTTTCTCATCGGATTAGGCTTTCCGTTGTATTGTAATTTGTCTTGCCAGTTCATTTCTGAGATCATTCTCTGCATAACTTTTGGATGAGTTCCTCTAAAATTTTCTAATCTCTCTAAAGGTCCGTAATCAAAAACATCGGCAACATTTTTGTACATTTCTTTTACTCTTTCATCACCTTTGTGGACTGTGTCTAGAGCTTTCTTTTTGTTTACCATTAGTTGAGGTGGTCTAACCCAACCATAATGATATATAAATGCATCGATCATTGCAACATTCAACTTATAAGTTCCTTCCTGCTGTCGATAATTTTTGCCATCAAAATTGGGGATTCGGCGAAAAGATTGAGCTGATTCCCAGGAATGAATTTCCGGGTCATTTCTGATTATCCTAATTTCATAAGGATACCAGCCATGACTTTTATGGAAATGATGATAATCTCCCCAAAAATGTCGGTACTTAAACAAAATTCCTTCTACCTGTTTGTTAGGTAATAGCTCTTCACATCTTTTCTTTATGACTGATAAATACTTTTCGTGAACAACTTCATCGGCTTGCAAGTAGAAAAGCCAATCTCCACTACAGTGTTCTTTAGCAATATCAGTTTGATGGGCATTTTCCATTCCCCGAGGATATTTTTCTAAATCCCATTCAGTATCAATGATTTTTATCTTTGGATCATTTATCGCTACAACTTTTTCTCGAGTTGTATCATCGTTATCACCCTTTCCGATTGCAATGACAAATTCATCAACAATTGGTAAGATAGATTCTATCATTTCTACTACCGGATAATACAGCTTTATCCCATTTTTAACCATAGAAAAACCGCTTATTTTCATATTTAGATTTTCCTTAATTTGTAAATTGTAACTCGTAAAGGTATTTATATTTGGCACACTTTTGTAGAAGTTCTTCATGTGTGCCCATATCAATAATCTTGCCTTCATCCATCATCACGATCTTATCAGAAGAAAGAATCGTGGAAAGCCGATGAGCGATCACGATAACAGTGCGATTTGCCGTAGCTTTTTCGATCGCTCGTTGCACTTTTTGCTCCGATTCAGAATCGAGAGAACTGGTTGCTTCATCGAAGATCAAGATTGGAGGATTTCCTACGATCGCTCTGGCGATACATAAGCGTTGTCTTTGGCCTCCAGAAAGATTTCCACCTTTTGCAGTTAGCAGAAAATCGTATTTTCCTGGAAGCTTTTGGATAAATTCGTCAGCATTAGCGATCTGAGCAGCTATTTTGACTTCTGTCATTCCAACATCTTGTAAAGTTCCATAGCGAATGTTATTTGCGATCGTGTCTCCAAAAAGAATTGATTCCTGCGTGACTGTTCCAAAAAGATTGCGCAGATCAGAGAGATTTATGTCTTTAATCGGAATTTCATCGATTGATATCCGGCCGGAATTCACATCATACATTCGTTCCAAAAGATTGACCAAAGTTGTTTTTCCAGAGCCACTACTTCCAACTAAAGCGATTTTTTGTCCCTTTGGGATTAGAAGATCAATGTTTTTCAAAATCTTCTTATCATAATCATAGGAAAAATTGACATTATTGAATTTGATCTCCTTTCGAAAATTCTTTTTGGATAATTGATCCTTGTTCTGAGATATTTCTGAATCCCTATTTAATATCTCTGAAATCCGATCCAATGAAACCAACGCCTTTCTAACATCAGTATAAGCTTTTGTAACATTTTTCATCGGGTGGAGCATAGAGAAAATTGCCAGAATAAAAGTGACGAAACTTCCAAAAGTAAAATTTGATTCTGGTGATAATACTTGCATGCCACCGATCAAAAGAATGACCAATCCTGTGATTGTTCCATTCAATTCGGAAAGTGGAGTATTGAAGGCTGTATAAAACTCTGCTTTGAGCCAGTATCTAAAATGTTTGAAGTTGATATCTTTGAATTTTTCCATTTCAAATTCTTCTCGAGAAAAGGCTTTCACAATTCGTATTCCATTTATTTTTTCTTCAACATTGGAAAAAAGATCGGAAGATTGCTGTTGAATGCGTTTCGAATATTTTTTGATCTTATTGCCCAGATAATGGATAACAGCACTGAAAATGGGCAACAGGATCAAACTCAATAAAAAAAGTTTCACATTCAAAAATAATGCTATTCGTGCAAAAACCAAGAGGACGATCACATCTCGCAAAGTTTTAAATACTGAACTGACAAAAAGATTGCTTACGATATTAACATCAGACACCATTCTAACAAGTGAATCACCAACCTTATTTTTACTGAAAAAGGCAAAGGATTGATAAAGATACCTATGATAAATCTGGTTGCGCACATCTTTGATCGTTCTTCCACGCAAATTGGCAAATAAAATACGTTGCAGAAAAAAGAATAGATTTTTCAAGACAATTATCAAAATTATCGAAATACTGATAATCCAAAGAAGTAGATAAGGATCTGTTTGAGAAAGAAGGTTCTTCAGATTCTCAGCCAATTTATCCAAAGCACTTCTTTCCATCAATTGGAAGATGCTGTGTTCATTTAAAAAATCGGTGATTATTCTAGAAAAAATCTGCCAGAATTCCGAAAAATTATGATAAATGATCTTTGCAGGATCAGATTTGAAAACATAGTCCATCAAGGGGATAGCCAACGTGATGCTCACTCCGCTGAATAAAGCAAAGGCGAGCATAGCCAATACACCAAAAATCATGTAAATCCAATGATGCAGCATTATTTTGTAGATACGGATTATGTTTTTCATGTTCTCCTCAAAAATTATATTAAAATTGAAAATTTTGGATAAAGCTTTGCTGTCAATAAGAATTTAGGATTTAAAGAGTTAGGTTAGTTCAGGCTTGTAATTTTATTCGGAAAAAAATCTTTACAAAGAAAGGCTTGAATTTTCTCTGACTAAAAATTTATCAAGGAGGATTGCATGGCAATCAATAAAGACGCCAAGCAGGCGATCATGGCAGAGTTCAAACTCCATGATTCTGATACTGGTTCCCCAGAAGTCCAAGTTGCGCTCATCACCGAACGCATCAAATCGATCACAGAACATCTTAAAGTTCACGACAAGGATTTTCATTCCCACAGAGGTTTATTGAAACTGATCGGGAAACGTCGAAAACTCTTAGATTATCTTCATGATAAGGACGTGACAAGATATCGTAAATTGATCAAAGCACTTGGAATTAGAAAATAAATAATCAAAATTAAGGGGACGGCCGTCCCCTTAAAAAACCTGAGCGGAGAATGTTAGCAATAAACTAAATCTATTGTAGGTGGCTTTAGTCTATTGCTTTAATTCTTCGCTTACAAACAAAAAAGGAGAATAAATGCACAATTTTAATGTGAAGAAAAGAACTATGGAAGTGGCAGGAAAACAATTGACGATCGAAACTGGCAGAATGGCAAAACAAGCTAATGGCGCGGTTTTTATCACTTATGGAGAAACATGTGTTTTGGTGACTGCAACAGCTGACAAAGAACCTAAAGAAGGAACGGATTTTTTCCCGCTCACCGTAGATTTTATCGAAAAAATGTATGCCTCAGGAAAAATCCCCGGTGGTTTTTTTAAAAGAGAAGCAAAACCTTCTACAAGAGCAACTTTAAACGCTCGTTTGATTGATCGACCGATCAGACCACTTTTTCCAAAAGGTTTTAGAAACGCTGTTCATATCGTCGTTACTGTTCTTTCTTATGATGGCGAAAATGATCCAGGAATGCTTGGAATTTTGGGTGCTTCGGCTGCTTTATCCATTTCGGACATACCATTTCATGGTCCGATTGCCGGTGCAAAAGTTGGAATAATCGATGATGAGATCATGATCAATCCCACGAAAACGCAATTGGATTCATCTGTTTTGAATCTTGATGTGGCTGCTACCGAATCTTCTGTGGTTATGATCGAATCCGGAGCAAATGAAGTGAGCGAAGACAAAATGATCGAAGCCGTTTATAAAGGACATGAAACAGTCAAGCAATTGATCGCATTGCAACAAGAATTGATCGACGAAATTGAACCTGAAAAGATGGAATTAGAATTGAATATCACTCCCGAAGAAATAATCGATGAAGTGGAAAAAAAGTATGGTAAAAAAATAAAAAAAGCTGTCTATATTCACGGTAAACAGGAACGTGGAGATGCACTCGAAGAGATAAAAAATGAACTGGAAACAGAGCTCGAAGCGAAAATTGAGAAAGAAGATTTTGAAGAACAGATCGGACTTTACAATGATGCTTTTGAAGAAATTCTCACCAAATATTTCCGAGATTCTATAATCAAAGATCATCATCGCGCTGATGGAAGAGGATTGGATGATATCCGACCGATCACTTGCGAAATTGATGTTTTACCGAAAGTTCATGGTTCAGCTCTTTTTACTCGCGGCGAAACTCAATCATTGGGAACTGTAACGCTGGGATCAGGTCGTGATGAGAAAATCATTGATGGACTCGATGAAGAATTCAAAAAGCCCTATTTTCTGCATTATAATTTTCCACCTTTCAGCGTGGGAGAAGCAGGTTGGATGAGAGGACCTGGCAGACGAGAATTGGGGCATGGTGCGCTGGCAGAAAGAGCATTGTATCCAATGATGCCCGATGATATGACATTCCCATATACTGTTCGTGTAGTTTCCGATATTTTGGAATCGAACGGTTCTTCCTCGATGGCAACAGTTTGTAGCGGCACGTTGGCTTTGATGGCAGCTGGTGTTCCAATTAAAAAACCAGTTGCTGGCATTGCAAATGGCTTGATCATGGAGAATGGAGAATTTGTTATTCTAACTGATATAATGGGACTCGAAGATCATCTTGGTGATATGGATTTTAAAGTAACTGGAACGAAAGATGGGATCACGGCTTTACAAATGGATATAAAAATCGAAGGAATTACCAGAGAGATAATGGAACAAGCGCTAAGAAAAGCAAAAATTGCCAGAATGTTCATTTTGGAAAAAATCGTTGAAACGATCTCTGAACCGAGAAAAGAACCTTCTGAAAATGCACCTCGCATCGAAACAATGAAAGTAGAGACCAAAAAGATCGGTGAAATAATCGGTTCTGGTGGAAAAATGATCAATAGTATTATAGACAGTACAGGCGCACAGATCGAGATCGAAGATGATGGGAAAGTAACGATTTTTGCTCCTGATAAAAGTTCCGTGAAAAAGGCTCAACAATTTATCAAAGATATTGTAAATGATCCAAAGATGTTCCATGTTTATGAAGGAATCGTTACTCGTATTGAAGATTACGGTGCTTTTGTGAAATTCATGCATGGTGCAAAAGAAGGGCTTGTTCACATTTCCCAATTACATGATTCACACGTGAAAAAAGTTGAAGATATGCTCAAGCTGGGAGATAAAGTAAATGTTAAATTTACGGGATTCGATCGTGGAAAAGTAAAATTGACGATGAAAGGCGTTGATGGTAACCCCACACCGAAATCTTCACATAGTCACTCGCGTGATCATAAGAAAAAATTTAATAAAAAACGGAGATAAAATGGATTACAAGATCAAGGATATTTCTCTGGCAGATTATGGCCGGTTAGAAATAAATATCGCTGAAAAAGAAATGCCAGGATTGATGGCGTTGCGTGATAAATACGCAACGCAAAAACCTTTAGAAGGAGCAAAGATCACTGGCAGCTTGCACATGACGATCCAAACTGCTGTCTTGATCGAAACTTTGGTTGAATTGGGAGCTGATGTGCGGTGGGCAAGCTGTAATATTTTTTCTACCCAGGATCATGCTGCAGCTGCGATCGCAAAAAGAAAAATTCCCGTTTTTGCCTGGAAAGGTGAAACGATCGAAGAATATTGGTGGTGCACCTCACAAGCGCTTTCTTTTCCAGATAATGAAGGACCTGATCTTATCGTTGACGATGGAGGTGATGCCACTCTTTTTATTCACGAAGCAATAAAATTTCAGCAAGATCCTAAAATGGCGGAACAAAAAGCTGACAACATAGACCTGAAGATGATCCATAAAGCTATAAAAAATCTTCCTGAAAAAGATTGGAAAATGATCGCAAATAATATCAAAGGTGTCTCAGAAGAAACGACAACTGGCGTAAATCGTCTCTACCAAATGATGCAAAAAGGAACACTGCAATTTCCCGCCTTCAATGTAAATGATTCTGTCACAAAATCCAAATTTGATAATCTTTATGGCTGTCGTGAATCGCTGGCAGATGGTATCAAACGTGCAACAGATGTAATGGTTGCTGGAAAGTCTGTCGCGATCTGTGGTTATGGTGATGTGGGAAAAGGCAGTGCTCAATCGTTGCGTAATTTCGGTGCTCGTGTAACTATTACCGAAATCGATCCGATCTGTGCTTTGCAGGCAGCGATGGAAGGTTTTGAAGTGAAAGTTTTGGAAGATGTCGTGGAAACAGCAGATATTTTTGTTACAGCTACTGGAAACAAAGATGTGATCCGCACCGATCATATGCAGCGCATGAAAGATCAGGCGATCGTTTGTAATATCGGACATTTTGATCATGAAATTCAAGTCAATAAACTTTACGAACTTCCTGGCGTGAAAAAAGTTGAGATCAAACCGCAGGTACATCAGATTTTTTTCTCTGACGATCATTCGATCATTCTGTTATCGGAAGGAAGATTGGTGAATTTGGGTAATGCGACGGGACATCCTTCTTTTGTGATGAGCAATTCCTTTTCCAATCAGGTTCTAGCACAGTTGGAATTATGGCAGAAAGTTCATGAAAAGAAAGTCTATATTTTGCCAAAAAGATTGGATGAAGAAGTTGCACGCTTGCATCTGGATAAATTAGGTGTGAAATTGACGCAATTGACTTCTGATCAAGCCGAATATATTGGTGTGGATATCGAAGGACCCTATAAACCAGAGCATTATAAGTATTGATATTTTTTCAGAAAATCCATAACAAATAAATTTCAGGAGAAAAATATGAATATTACCGAAAAAATCAAAAACAAATCTGCGATCGTTGGTGTTGTCGGTTTAGGTTATGTTGGCTTACCGATGGCAGTCACAGTTGCCAAAAAAGGCTTCAAAGTCATCGGTGTGGACGTTAGTGATTATGCTGTAGAACACGTCAACAGAGCAGATAATTACATTGGAGACGTGGCAGATGCCGATCTGAAAAATGTCGTAGAAAATGAAAAATTAACAGCTACCAAAAATTATGCAGCTTTGAACGATGCAGATGTTATTATGATCGCTGTTCCGACACCGCTGGACAAATATCAACAACCAGATTCCAGCTACGTCAAAGCTTCTGTGCAAGCATTATCAGAAAATGTATCAAAAAATACTCTGGTTATTCTGGAAAGCACTACGTATCCTGGTACGACAGAGGAGATCGTTGCTCCTGCCTTTACAAAAAAAGGGTTCGTGGTTGGGAAAGATATTTTCATCGCTTTTTCACCGGAAAGAGTTGATCCTGGCAATAAAGATTACAAAACAGCAAACACTCCAAAAGTAGTTGGTGGAATGACAGACAATTGTAATCAAATTTCCCGAAAATTCTATCAGGAAATTCTTGATGCGCCGATCCATCTCGTTTCTTCTCCAGCTGTAGCAGAAATGGAAAAGATCTATGAAAACACATTTCGTAACATCAATATTGCTCTTGCCAACGAGATGACGATACTCTGCGAAAAGATGAATATTGATGTCTGGGAAGTGATAAATGCCGCAAAAACAAAGCCTTATGGATTTATGGCGTTTTATCCAGGTCCAGGAATTGGTGGACATTGCATCCCACTCGATCCTTTTTATCTAACTTGGAAAGCAAGAGAATATGGCTATCATACGAGATTGATCGAATTGGCAGGCGAGATCAATAATTCTATGCCGCAATTTGTGGTAAATAAGCTGATGAAAATCCTTAATGAAAATGGTATTGCTCTCTCAAAATCTAAAATTTTATTGTTAGGCGCAGCTTATAAAAAGGATATCGAAGATATGCGAGAATCTCCCATTCAAGACCTGATCTTACTTTTGGAAGAAAATAAAGCTAATTTTGCCTATAATGATCCTCACGTTCCAGTCTTCCATAATGAATTGAACGGAAAAGAATATCATTCAGTCGGATTAAACGAAATGGAAGATTATGACGCTGTCGTGATCGTTACGAATCACACATCATACAATTATCGAGAAATTGTGAAACGCTCCAAGATCATCTTGGATACTCGTCTTGCTACTGACGGCATTGATTCAGAAAAGATCATTCGTATGTGAAAAATGTCTTCGAACAACAAAGACGAGATCCAAGAATTATTCGGAGACCTGAAGCCAGCACAAGAGGGTTTCACCTGGTATGCTGTGCGCACCAAACCGCGCTGCGAAAAGAAACTGGCAAAAATTGCTTATGAATATAAGATATTTTATTATTTACCTTTGTTGGATAGCGAAAATAGATACAAAGATCGAACCGTAACTTTCACCAAGCCGATGTTTCCAGGATACATCTTTGTGAAATGTGATCTGAAACAGAAAAGAATTTTGACAATATCAGGATATTCATCTCATTTTATTGCTGTTCCAAGAGATAATGTATTGACAGCAGAATTACAGGAAATACATTCGGGCAAAGAAAAAGGTGCTAATTACCGAATCGCAAAATTCCTGCATAAAGGAATGAGAGTGAAATTGATCGCCGGCCCTTTGAAAGGAATGGTTGGCTATGTCGAAGATGCCAAAAATATCAACAAGATAATCTTGAAGATCAGTTTATTAAAGCAGGCTGTGTCTGTTTCTGTGGGATCTGATCAAATCAAATTTATCGGAAAAAAGGTTTAATATCGAAAATTATTTTGATCTTCCAATCCAAAAAAGGAGAAATCTATGACCGATTTTGAAGAAATTAAGAAAAAAGAATTGAAAATACCCAATTTTTCCAAAAAAAAAGTGGTGACAACAATAATCATTGTTTTTGCTGTTATTTTTGTTATTACCGGTTTATACACCGTTAATCCAGAAGAAGTGGGCGTTATTCAAAGATTTGGAAAATATGTGAGCACAACAGATCCAGGACTACATTTTAAGATTCCTTTTGGGATCGATAAACTCACAAAGGTGAAAGTGAAACAAGTTTACAAAGAAGAATTCGGATTCCGCACTTTGCGTTCCGGCATCAAAACAGAATTTTCCCGTCGCAATTATGAGAATGAATCTATCATGCTCTCGGGTGACCTGAACATCGCAGAGGTCGAATGGATTGTGCAATATCGTATCAAAGATCCTGTTAGATATCTTTTTAATGTGCGCAATGTGGAAGAAACCATTCGCGATGTTTCCGAATCAATTATGCGTGAAGTCGTGGGAGACCGTAGCGTCGATGAAGTGATCGTCCTCAATCGAAAAGAGATCGCTGTTCAAACTGAAGAAATGGTGGGAAAATTATTGGATGAATATAAAGTTGGTATCGAGATCGTGACGGTCAATCTACAAAATGTGAATCCTCCAGAGCGAGTGAAACCGGCATTCAATGAAGTGAATTCGGCAAAGCAGGAAAAAGAGCGGATCATAAACGAAGCCTGGCAGAAATATAACGAAGTTATTCCAGAAGCCAAAGGTAAAGCGAAACGAACGATCGAAGAAGCTGAAGGTTATGCGGTCAATCGTGTCAATCGTGCGGAAGGTGATGCTGAACGTTTCATCAGTATGTATGATCAATATCGTTTAGCAAAAACCGTGACCAAACGCCGAATGTACCTGGAAACGATGCAAAAAGTGATTCCCAAAGTTGAAAAGATTTATATCGTTGATGATGAACAAAAAGGAATTTTACCACTTTTAAATCTTGATAAAGGAGGAAACTAAAATGAAATATAAAACACTCATTATCATAATCGTTATTGCTCTCATCGTTATCTTCAATTCTCTTTATATCATTGATGAAAAAGAAAAGGTTATTATCACGCAATTTGGTGATCCTGTGGGAGCAAAAAATAGTGCAGGTTTGCAATTCAAGATTCCTTTTATCCAAAAAGTTCATTATTTTGAAAAAAGATTGTTGGAATGGGATGGTGATCCTAAACAAATTCCAACTTCGGACAAACGCTATATCTGGCTCGATACTTTCTCGCGCTGGCAGATCGTTGATCCTCTCAAATTCTATGAAACAACGCGCTACGAAAATATCGCCCACAGTCGTTTAGATGATATTATCAGCGGGACAACTCGCGATGTGATCAGCGGGCATCCGCTTCTTGGTATCGTGCGCAACACAAATCGCGATATGGAATTTACTCTGGAATATCAGGAAAGCTCCTACGGCGACGTTGTTAAAGAAAACATCAAACATGGACGGCGTGCGATCGCTGATTCGATCTTTACTCTGTCCAAAGATAAAATCATGGAATATGGTATCAAATTGATCGATGTTCGAATCAAAAGATTGAACTATAACGATGAAGTGCAGACTAAGGTTTTTGATCGCATGATCTCCGAACGCGAAAAAATTGCTGCTAAATATCGTTCCGAAGGTCAGGGAAAATCTTCCGAAATTCTAGGAAGAATGAAAAGAGAATTGGATCAGATCGAATCGGAAGCCTATGAAACAGCACAAAAGATCAAAGGTGAGGCAGATGCAGACGCGATCAATATTTACGCCAGGGCTTACAATCGCGACCCTGATTTTTACGAATTTTTGAAAACTCTAGAAACTTATGAACAAACTATCGATAAAAAAAATACGCTGATCATGACCACTGATAGCGATTATTACAAATTCTTGAAAAGCACAAAATAGATAATTCAGGTTTCCAGATTTCACGTCAGTCTGGAAACCTTTTTTTGTTAGAAATTTTTATGAAAAGCGATTTGTATTGGATGAATATCGCTCTGGAACAAGCAAAATTAGCTTTCCAAAATGATGAAGTCCCGATCGGGGCGATCTTGGTAAAAAATGACAAACTGATGGCAAAAGACCATAATCGGGTGAATGAGCTCAAAGATCCGCTGGCGCATGCCGAAAAATTGATCATCGAAAAAATGATCCAAAATGGTGAAAAATTCCTTTCTGAATATACGCTCTATGTAACGACTGAACCTTGTTTGATGTGTGCTGGAATGATTATTTGGACGCGTGTTAGCAGAGTTGTTTTTGGTTGCTATGATCCGAAAGCAGGATCATCTGGATCGATTTATAATGCACTTTTAGATAATAATTTCAATCATAATCCGATTCTGAAAGCAGGTGTGATGAAAATCGAAAGTGCAGAAATTTTAAAGAAATTTTTTGCTGAGAAACGGTAATGACGGTCTCTAATAATCCACAGAAATGAGATAAAAAGAAAAATTCCGTCAACCTCCAACTACGTCAATTGCAGCCGCACGTTCAGATTTTGTTCTATCGTTGTGAAGAAAAAATCTGGATCGAATTTGAAATAACTATATCTATGCTAAAAAAATTTTAAAAATCGCACTGAAAAGCAGATCAAGATGTCTTATGAGAATTTTTTTTCCACCCTGATAAGAAAATCCCAAAGAGATAGATCATCGAGATCAGCAGCACGATGATCGGTCCGGTAGCAAAATTCAAGTAATAGGAAATGATCAAGCCGGAAACTGTTGCGATTAGCGTGATCAAAGCAGAATAGAGCATAATCTTTTTGAGCGTTTTGCTGAAAAGTTGTGCAGTCGCTGCTGGCAAAGTTAAAATGGCGATCATCAAGATAATTCCTACCACACGTATCATCATCACCACAGTAAGAGCGATCAAACTGAACAATACGATAAAGATGAAAGTTACAGGAAGATTCCTGACTTCGGCATATTCTTCGTCAAAAGTTACTGCTAGAAAAGAATTGAACATAACAAGAACAGTCAGGATGATGATTACATCGAGTATCAGGATCATCCAGAGATCAGCTCTTTCGACCATCAAAATATTTCCAAATAAATAGGTGAAAAGATCGGTCGAATAGCCGGGCGAAAGGAAAATGAAGACCAATCCGATCGCCATGCCTGTTGCCCATAAAAAGCTGAGTAAAATGTCCAATCGATTTTTTGCCTTTCTTCTGAAGAAAGCAATACTGACCGCAGCAGCGAGACTGAAGAAGATTGCTCCGATCAATGGATTAACATTCGCAAAATAGCTGATGCCGAGACCTCCGAAAGCAGTGTGTGCGATGCTGCCCGAGATCATTGACATTCTTTTCACGACGATATAAGTTCCGATTATCCCACCCGCCAGAGAAGCCAAAACAGCGATGATCAATGCATTTTGGAAAAAACTGTATTGCAATATTTCAGACATGGCAAATATCCAATATTTTATTTGCAGTCACAGAATGATAACGAATCGAATGTGTGCTGCATTTATTGACGCAAGCTACTTCTTTTGCAAAGTTGGTGATCATATCCAGATCGTGATCCACAATGATGATCGCCATTTCTTTATTCAAATCTTGCAAAATTTCATAAAATTCTTTTTGAATGCTCATATCAAGATTGTTCATCGGTTCATCTAAAACCAATGCTTGCGGCTGATTGACCAGCGCACGCGCCACGAAAACGCGTTGTTTCTCACCGCCAGAAAGTTCATTCAATTTCCGTTTTCGTAATTTCTCGATCCCCATCTTTCGTAAAGCGCTATCAGTCTGTTCTCTATCTTTATTACTGAATTTCTTGAAAAAATGATCATTTGTTCTGCCCAAAAGCACGATTTCTTCCACAGTTATCGGAAAATCAAAATCGATCTCTTTGAACTGGGAAAGATAGCCGAGTTGTTTTCTGCCTTTTTCTGGTGATTTGCCAAAAACTGAAATCTTGCCTTTGGTTGGTTTCAATAATCCCATGATCAATTTTAAAAGCGTTGTTTTCCCGCCACCATTTGGTCCCACGATCCCTAAAAAATCATCTTGAAAGACAACGAGATTCAAATTTTTTAAAAAATCTTCTCCAGCATAATCAAACCAGACATTATCCAATCTGATTATCTCTTTTCTTGTTTCAGTTTGCATCGAGATTTCCTGAAATCGTTTCTCCAATTTTTTTCATGTTGGAAAGATAGTCTGCTGCGAGTGGATCGATTGCCACTACCACACCGTCAATATTTTCTGCGATCGCTTTTGCCACTCTTTCATCGAATTGTTTTTGCACAAAGATCACTTTGATGCTTTCTGTGTTGGCTTTGCGTATCAGGTCGTGAAGCTGCTTTGAGGTTGGTTCTTTTCCATCTTGTTCGATGGCGATCTGTTGCAGATTAAAATCACGCGCGAAATAGCCCCAGGCAGGATGAAAAACCATCATGTTACGATTTTTTAAATTTTTTAATTTTGTTTGGATAAGGTTGTGCAGACTATCCAATTTGCTTTGATATTCTAAACTATTTTTTTTGTAAAATTCAGCTTTTGCTGGATCAAATTCACTTAATGTTTTCTGGATAATAGTTATTTGTTTTTTCACGTTCGAAGGTGATGTCCACGTGTGCGGATCAATCATTTTATCTTCAGAATGGCTGTGTTTTTCTTTTGCGCCAAAATAGCGGAGCTCAATTTCTCTGGATGTATTGACGAGCTGCAGCTTTGTATTCAGATTTTGGATCTTTTTCCGATGTGATCTTTCAAAAGGAAGATGACCGATCAAAAAATAAATATCTGCTTGTTCGATCTTTTGCAGATCATTTGGTTTCGGCTCGTAGGAAGCAGGATTGTTACCTGGCGGAACAAGGACGTGGATATCAACATTTTTTCGAGCTACGCTTTCCACAAATTCTTTTTGTGGTAAAATGGTGACTAAAACATTGATCTTTTCGGATTGTTGTTCATTTTTCGCACAAGATAGAAGAGCGATTACAAAAAAAATGATGAGAATTTTTTTCATTCAAACCTCCAGCAAAGAATTCTGCTGAAAAAACTAATCAAAAATGAACAGTTGTCAAGAAATGGAATTTCCCTTTATTTAAGAAATAGCATATCATAGAAATTGATTTTTTCCGCCAGCAAATTGAAACGACAAAGGCGCAGTTCTTCTCGCCAAATCGAGCATATTGCCAGCAGTTTCTTTGATATCCCACTGTGCATGTTCATCCTCACGAAGGCGAGAAAAATGATAAAGCTCACGAGGATTAACAGAGATCAGAACACGCCGTCGATGAGCATTTGTCAGACAATATTCAGCGGCTTTGCCATATTTGGGCAAGAACTCAAAATAAAGGGTTTCACTTTGCTGACAAAGTTTTTGAAATTCCACCTCTGCTTTGATCATTTTCAGAGAATTTGGAATCGTTATGCCCAACTCTGGATCATAATCTTGGGCAAGGATCGTCATTAAGCGATGGCGTTTTAATTGAGCAAAATTAGATGCACTCACGATCACTTCAAATTTGAGTTTATCAGTAAATTCAAATTCACGGGGCATTGCATCAAAAAGGGAGATAAATTTCCAGACTGTTGGAAAAAATTCTTCTCTTGCTTTTCTGTTTTGCAGGATATTTTCTGCTAATTGATAGGCTTTTTCGATTGATAATTGCGAATGATGATGAATGATCGCTGCCATCAAATTTTTATCTATATCATTTTCTGAGATGAATTTCACGTTTTTGGAATAACTAATTTCAGGTAGCCTGATAGAATTATCTCCAGAAATCTCTTTTTTTAGTTTCCCCACGAATTTCCGCAGATGAGATTTTGTGAATTTAAGATGATCTTCTTCCAATTTTCTTTGAAATGCTTTTTGAAATTCCTGCGGATCAGAAAGAATGATCAAAGACGGTGCAACTTTTTTTGCAGAAGCATATAATTTTTGAGATAGATCACGCACTTCTGCTAATTCAGAATAGCGCATTTTACGAATTGCATATTCCAGCGTGCGCGCATTGAAAGAAAGACCCAATTGAGCCTGAGTTGCCAGACTGAGACCATAGCGAGCGTCTTCTTTTGCCCAACCTTCCAGCGTGTTTCTTGCGCGGTTCATCTTCGTTGAAATTCCTCTCCGATCTGCTTCTGCAGCTTTTCCCTTCAGTTCGGGATGGATCGCAGATTGATATTCTAACAATTTCGGAAAAGTCTTCTGATAAAAATCATTTTGAATGTGTACCAGCTTGCTAAATTTCTCAGCATCTTTTTCCGAAAATTCTGCGGGTAAAACGAAATCGCCTTCCAATTTGATATAGCGCTGGGATTTTTCTGTGTAAGCCACTCCGATACGACGCGCTTCCAATTCTTCCAAAGCGAGACGCGAAATTTCCAAAACATCAAAATTAAAATAGGCGTGTTCTGCAACTGAATGATGGCTCATCCCAAAAACGATCGCTCGATTCGAACGCCTTGCTTTCTTCACCTTTTCGATCGCTTCGGAGCGCAATTCTGGAACATCGCGCGGATCGCGACTGATGCGCGCATAAGCTGCTGAAAGCGTTTCCGGCGTAACCTTTTCCTTTTCTGCCAGCTTATCGATCTGGCTCTTGTCAATATTGAAACCTGCTAAAATTACTTTCATTTTTTTCTCTTTCTTATCCAATAATTTATTAATGTTTATATGAACAAGTTTTTTCAAAGCAAAGCTACTATTTTTTCAAAAAAAAAGGTCAATGCAAGAAGCGTAGTCCATTTTTTTTTGCCATCTTCAAAGTAGATCAATCATTCTGAAATCTAATGTTAAGCAGATCTTTCAGCTCGGCGGCTTGCAAGATATTTTCTGAGAAAATAAAAAATAATGGTTTGAGCCAATAGATTTTACCATCTTGCGAACTGATCGTTTCATCGATCCAGGCGACTAAAGATTTTATATCTGTCATTGCGAAGCAGCGATTATCTGGATGGAAAAATAGATGCATTTTTTCAGGACGATCTTTTCCAGAAAAAACAAGCGCTTTATTGCCTGAAATGCTGGTCATTTCTTTGCCTGCATGTGCCCAAAAAGTTGGTTCTTCGTTATCCAAAGTATGGAAAAAAGTATTTTGCAAATGTTTATCTGCCTGAACAAAGCAATTTTTTTCAAGATGGAATCTGGGTAAATATTTTCCCAATTTTTGTTGGAATCTCACCATGTGACAGAGCACAGGAGAAGATGGCAAAAGGAGAAAATATTGCGTTAGTTCGCAGCCTTTCAGTTCTTCAAATTTGTTGATCTTCGTTGTGATTGCGATGCCCTGCCAGTTATTTCCAAAATTATCCTTCTGCTCAACAAATTTGATTTGATGATCTTCATTCAAGATCGATTTGAACTGCATCTGAGCAGGGAAAGTGAAGATCCCGCCAAACCACTTATTCCACCAACTCAGAATTTTTGGTTTGGGGAAAGCATTGTTTAGCCATTCCCGATCACGATATTTCAGCGAGAAAAGTGTGGGAGCAAAATCTTTGGCAGCAGCGATAGAAATTTGTTTATTCGATAATAAATAAACTTCTTTCTGTTCCTTTTCTATCCGCTCTTGTTTGATCTGCTCAAAAGTTGGAAATATTACTTTTCGTCTTTTATAGCTGAAGGCGGTGAAATCATTCTGGAAATTGATCAGGTCAATATTATGTTTGGAAAGCAATTTCACATTCTTTTCCAATGTAAAATTTTGTTGATCCTGTTCTGAAAAAAGCAGATCAAATTTTTTGAATAGATCATTTTGTGAGGATACTTTGATTTTTCCAGCTTGTGTCTGGTTTTTGAATTCTTTGATCTGAACTGGGAAAGCGCTATTTACAAAAGGATTTCCGCAATTTATCTGGAAAGAAAGACTTTCTGTGGTGAGAGGAAGATGAGTATAATGTTTTTTTTGAGCATATTTACGCACTTGCTGCCAATTTGAAAAAGTATTCAGGGCAAAGATGATGGGTTTTGTCTTCAATTTTTTTTGCTTAGAGAGTTTCTTTAGATCATACTCGATATAAGCTTTCCAATCTCCAAATCTGAGTGAATTTTCATGATTCCAGATTATTCCGATCGAAGCATCTTTTTTGGAAGAAAAGAGCCAATTTTCTGTGAGATGAGCAGAATCCCAATTGCTTATTCCTCCTGTCAATTCTGGTTCGGTTTCGATGATGCGATCTTTGTAGGGAAGCGTCAATCTGTTGCGCCCAAGCCAGAACCCATCTTTGAAAAAAAGATCTTTGTGTTTGATCTTTCCTTCTGAATAAAATTCCAACCACCGTTCTAATATCCCGTTAGCAAAGAGTTTATTGAAAATTTTGAAGGAAATTCCAGCATAGGTTTTGGATTTGAATTCTGCGCACAAAAGAAGGCTGTTCCCGTTTTCTTCAAATGTTACATTTTCATATTTTTTTTGATTGAATTCGCTAGAATAGGGTTTTCCTAAATGGGGAACATCGAAGCCCATTCCAGCAGATTCAAACTTGCTATCAATGAAACGGGCACGATTGAAATAATCTTTTTTGATCAGATAAAAGCCAAAATTTCCATTCACGATCATTTCTGCTTGCTGCGTGTTGCCGACAAACATATCTGACAGAGTCTGGAAGCTGAGGTTCAATTTTCGCTGGAATTTGAGTTCATTATGATCTTTGCGCTTTGTTGTGATCTTGATCTGCGGGGAATAGATGAAACCTTTTTGCAAGAAATAATTTATCAAGATCGATTTTTTTTCTTCAGCGCGCAGTTTGAAATTGAAATTCTGTTTAGAGAATTTGATCTCATCGGTTTCGGGCAGTGAAAATGAAAATTCAGCAGTTTCCTGAAAATTATTTTCGATATCCAGAAAAAGCTCAGATCTTGTCTCAGTAAAGACGAGTCCGTATTTTTTCTGGAGCGTTAGATTTGCTGGAAACTTTGGCATTATACCGATCTGGAAGATCGCACTTTTTCCATCAACAGAAATTTTTGTGGAAACGCGAGGATGTGTTTTCTTGATATTCTGTTCTTGATCAATCTTTCCCACAAAAAATTTTGACGTGATCGTTTTGTCGTTTTTCACCAAAATTGTTTTTTCCCAGTGAAATTTGATATTGCGATCATTGATTCCAGAGAAGCTGATCTTCAAAGGTTTTTCCCTTTTATTTCTGATCTGATATTTGATCTCATATTCGCATTCGAAAACCAGTTTCAGATTTTCGACGGTTGCTGTGATCTCGAAATCTTTGGTCTTGATACGGCGCAAACCGCGACCTCTTCGGCAAAAATCAATTTCCAGGCTTTCATTATCTTTTTTCCATTTATATGTGTAGTATTCAAAGCTATTTTCTTTTTTGCCATCTGGTTTCACTTCCAGATTTCTGGCACAATCTTGATACCAGTGAAATTTTTGGAAGTATGAGTGCAATAATTCTTCATTCAGAACGGTTGGTATGAAATTCATCATATGGGTGGAATCATCGCGGTCTTCCCAGAAAAAACCAGCTTTTTTATAGAGTGGAACTGCTTTTGTATTTCCGCTCCAAGTGTAAAGATCGAGTCTTTTCCAGCCTAATTCAACTGTTTTTTCCACAGCTCGCAGCAGCAGTTTTTTCCCGATCTTTTTTCCATGATGATCATCACGCACATTCAAAAGGCCGATATAAAGCGCATTTGCTTCTTCGCGGTATTCATAGAGGTTGCAATAACCGAGAACTTTTTCTTTTTCCAGAGCGATCCAGGAACAGACGCGTGGAGAATTTTCTTCTTCTTCGATCACATTTTCGGCTGTGGTAAAAAAGACTTCACCCAGCCAACCTTTTTTGCTATTACGCCACATATCGGCCACACCAGCAGCATATTTATGAGAATATTGAACAATTTTCATATTAACCTCATTTTTTTTTGTTACTTTCAAAATATCTCAGATCTTCTTGATTGACGATCGCTTTGATCTCAATCCCATCATTGCGATAGTTTTCTTGCCTAACTTTGGCAAGCTTGTGCAATTTATTGACCAAATGTTGTTGTGAATAGTCGAAAAAAAATTCAATTTCTTCAGCTTGATGAAGATTTTCGTCGATCAGCTTTTTCAGATTTTCCAGATTGATCTTTTTTGCTGCCGAGATAAATATTTGATTTTTTGCAACTTTTTTGGGGAAATCAATAAGATCGCTTTTGTTATTGACCATGATCTGCGGGATAGCTTCTATTCCGATCTCCTTCAATACTTTTTTTACTTCTTTGATCTGGAATCTTTGATTCTCGTCAGCAGAATCGACGATGTGCAAGAGCAAATCAGCATCGATAACGTCTTGCAAAGTGGCGCGGAAAGAAGCGACCAGATGGTGGGGAAGATGCGAGATGAAGCCGATAGTATCTGAAAGGATCAATTTTCTGCCTTTGTCGAATTTGATCTCTGCTGCAGTTGAATCCAGGGTAGCAAAAAGTTTATCTTCGACTAAGACATCAGAATTTGTTAAGCTGTTGAATAATGTTGATTTGCCAGCATTTGTATAGCCCACTAGACAGACCTTTTTAAATCTCTTTCTTTGTTTTCGCTGCGTTGCCGTCTGTTTATCTATTTTCTCCAATTCTTTTTTCACCTTTTCGATTTCTCTTCGCACCAGTCTTTTATCGATCTCGATCTGCTTTTCACCCATTCCACGCGCAGTTCCGACGTTTCCAGCTGTGCCTTTTTCTCGATCCAGATGAGACCACAATTTTTTCAATCTTGGCAGTTGGTATTGCAATTCTGCTAATCTAACCTGCAATTTTGCCTCTTTTGTCTTTGCATGCTGATGAAAAATATTCAAGATCAATTCTGTACGGTCGATTGCTTTCAATTTAAAATCTCTTTCAATATTTCGCACCTGCGAAGGTGTCAGATCATTATCAAAGATCAAGAGATCGCTTTCTATATTTTGCAAGATCATTTTTATTTTTTGCAGAAAACCTTTTCCAGCAAAATATTTTGGATCAATTTTTTCTCGATTTTGGATCAGCTTTGTGCAAACTTTAACTTTCGCAGTTTCTGCCAGTCGCACCAATTCAGCGATCGAAGCTTCTTTTTCTGCATAATTTTTTTTATTTAGACAAACACCAACTAAAACGGCTTTTTCTATCATAAGGCGACTCCTTTTTTCTTACTTTTTTTGTCATCTTGAATTTCTGCCTGCAATATTTTTCCTTCTTCTTCTTCCATAAATTGATTCGTGTAAAGGCGGTAATAATAACCTTTCAGTTTGATCAATTCATGGTGATCTCCAGTTTCCTCGATCTTGCCGTTGCGCATCACGAAAATGCGGTCGGCTGCTCGGATCGTTGATAATCGATGAGCGATGATGAAACTCGTTCTTGTTTTTAATACTTTTTGGATCGCGTCTTGGATCAATTTTTCCGTTTCAGTATCTACCGAAGATGTCGCTTCATCCAAAACGAAAATTCTGGGATCAGTGAAAATGGCGCGGGCGAAAGAGATCAGCTGTTTCTGACCAGTGGAAAGATTTGCTCCACCTTCTCCCACCTCTGTTTCATAACCTTTTTTCAATCGGGAGATAAATTCGTGGGCGTTCACCATTTTCGCTGCTTGTTCTATTTTCGATTGCTCGATATTGTTTTTTCCATAGGCAATATTTTCTCTGATATTTCCGCTGAAAAGATGTGGCGTCTGCAAAACATAGCCCAGATTGGAATGCAGCCAGGATAGAGAGCGTTGCCGATAATCGACGTCATCGATCAAGATCGAACCTGAATCTGGTTCAAAAAATCGGCAAGCTAGATTTACCAAGGTGCTTTTGCCAGAACCTGTTTCGCCAACAATTGCCACAGTTTCGCCTGCTTTGATCTGCAAACTAAAATGTGTTAAAACGTTTTTTCCCTTTTCGTAGGAAAACGTAACATTCCTGAATTCAATTTCTCCTTTGATCTGCGGCCAATTTTCTTTTTTGGGAGATAAAATATCTCCAAATTTTTTGCGAATTATTCCCGAATCTGTAATCTCCAATTTTTCATCCAGCATAGAAAATATCCTTTCGCCAGAGGCTTGAGCATTTTGTAATTCAGCGAAAATGCGAGCAAGTTCACGTAGCGGTTCAAAAAATTGCACTGTGTAGGAAATGAACGCCACAAAAGTTCCATAAGAGATTGCTTGCATTTGCACACTTTTTCCACCCAACCAGAGAACGATCCCGGTTCCCAAGCTTCCCAAACTGAGCACGGCCGGAAGATAGAAAGCAGAAAAAATCGCAGCTTTCACTGAAGCTCGGTACATTTCGCCAGTTTCCTGCTGAAATTCTTCCAGATTCCTTGATTCGCGCACCAGCGTTTTTGTTGTTTTTGCGCCAGAGATTCCTTCATTAAAAGCACCAGTTATTTTAGAATTAGTTTTTCTAACTCGGCGGTAGGCTTTCAATATTTTTTTTTGGAAATAGACGCTCATTAAAATCAGGATAGGAACGACTAAAAGCGCTAATAATGCTAATTTCCAATTCATCACTAACATCAGGATGGCAATGAGGAGCATCAAAGTGAATCCCCAGATCAGATCTACCAATCCCCAAGAAATGAAACCTCCCAATCTTTGGCTGTCTGATGTCATTCTTGCCATTAACCAGCCGACAGGAGTTTTGTTGTAGTAGGAAAGCGAAAGTTCTTGAAGATGATGAAAACCAGCTTTGCGAATGTCATAAGTCAGATTCATCTCGATCTTTCCAGCGAGTTTGATAAAAAAGTAAATATTCAAGGCTTGAATGATAATTATCGCCAGATAGATAATTGCGAATTCCATCAATCCTTTCGTTTCAGCAGGCACCACGAAGTGATCAATCGCATATTTGCTGAAGAGCGGAAAGGCAGCATCGATGCTCGCCAATAGGAGCATAAAGAAACCCAGCGCAAAAAGTGACTTGCGATAAGGTTTGCAGAAGGAAAGCATTTTTTTCCAGAGTTTTGGATCGAATCTTTTATTATATTCTTTTTCTTTAAATGAATGCATAAAATACCTCTATCAAATGTTTTCAACAGCTTTTTGGTTTTTTTCCAGTTCGGAGAAGCTCTCTTCTTCGAGATTAAATTCTGCTTCCAGAGAATTCTGGAGCTGCCAGATCCTCTTATATAATCCTTCTTCTGCCAGAAGCTGGAGATGATCGCCTTCTTGCACAATCTTACCTTTTTCTAACACAATTATTTTATCGGCTTCTGCCAGAGTATTCAATCGATGTGAGATGATGATCGTGGTTATGTCATCGCGTCGCTTTTTCAGTCGATTGCGTATTGCTGCATCAGTTTCAGTATCGACAGCGCTCAAAGAATCATCGAAGATCAAGATCGGAACAGAATTTATGATGGCGCGGGCAATTGCTATTCGCTGTTTTTGTCCACCCGAGAGCGTCACACCGCGCTCGCCAACTTTCGTTTCATATTGATCCTGAAAAGTTTCGATAACATCGTGCACCGAAGCGGTTTGTGCTGCATTGAAAATGGTTTCTTCATTAGCATCCTGACAATTCATGCTGATGTTTTCTTTAATCGTGCGAGAAAAGAGGAAAGGTTCTTGCAACACAATTCCGATATTTTGTCGCAGACTCTGTTTGGAAAGCAAATTAATGTTATGATCATCGATTAAAATTTCTCCTTGATCGATATCATAGAGGCGGGGAATTAGATTCACCAACGAAGATTTTCCCGAACCAGTTGGACCCAAAATTGCGACGGTCTGTCCTGGCTCTACTTCGAATGAAATATTTTTTAGAACAGGCTGTTCTTTATCATATCCAAACCAGACATTCTTGAATTTGATCTTGCCTTTTGCTTTAGTAAGATTTGTTCCCTGCTCAAGATCCTCGATCGGTTCATCCAATATTTCCTGGATCCTTTCTAAAGAGATCATTGCTTTTCCCATATCAGTGAGAACTCTTCCTAATTGACGAACAGGCCACAAAAGCATTCCTGAATAGGAAGAAAAAGCGAGTAGCGTTCCCAGACTGATCTCACCTTGAGCAGCGAAAAGAGTTCCAAAGATCAGAACGCCACCGATCTGGATCAAGCTCATCATATCTGAAAATCCCCAATAGATAGCGAATAAATGGATCAATCTATAAGTGAGATCACGAAATTCTGAATTTTTCGCATCAAACTTGTCTATCTCAAATTTTTGCCTGGCAAAAGCTTTAACCACACGGACACCCGTAAGATTTTCCTGTAAAACAGTTGATAAACGTCCTTCAGATTCATCTGAATTTTTGAAGGCAATTTTGATCTTCATGAAAAAAGCATAGGAAAATATGAAAAGAAAAGGGACAAGCGACAGCGAGATCAAAGTCATTTTTAAATTCATGGGTAGCATGAAAGAAAGTGCGATCACGATCATAAAAAGCGCTCTTCCGATTTCCACGAATTGGAGGGCGAGAAATCTACGGATCGTTTCTATATCTGATGTGCAGCGCTGGATAAGATCGCCAGTCCGCACTTTGACATGATAGGAAAAAGGAAGATGCTGCAAATGATCATAAAGCTTTTCGCGAAGATTTTTTATGATCGATTCTGTGGCGACCGCAGACCATTTTCCTTTCAGAAAGATGAATATTCCTCGCGATGCTGTCAATAGGATAAGCAACAAGCTACAGATCCACAGCATTTTTTCCAAAACTGTTTTTCCGCCGAGAAGCAAAAAAAATTGATTGAACAAAGGCGCCAGCCAACCTTGATCTGACAGCGGTTTGTCGCCGATCACATTGTCGATCGTTGCGCGCAAAACCAGCGGCCACAAAAACCGAAGAAAAATTGCGACACCGATCGCAAGAATCGCAAAAAGATATAAATTACGATTTCCGGACATTAAATTCCAAAACATTTTAATTTTTTTCATAAGCTCTCTCTTGTTTTTATAGAAAAATAAAAAAAGCTCGGGAGAGCTTCTCCCGAGCTTTTGCGCGAAATTTATACAAAAATAGTGGGATTAGCCCTGTATTAACTGACCAATCCCACCAAAATCTATCTTATAAAATTTGAATTTTTAAAAAGGGATTGATCACATCAATTAGAATCGCCTGCTGGATTCCAATTAAATCTAATTAAGATCATTTTTTCCTCCTTTATTTTTTTTGATGATCTTTATCATCTATCGTTCTCTTTTTTTCTCCTTTAAATAAGTCAAGAATTTTTTATAAAAATTTTGACAGCAATCAATTTTTTTTCTGATCGAAACTTTTCATTGTATTGTCTGAGAAGAATGATTGCCTAATTTAATTTTAATTATAAAGGCAAGTTACACGTATAAAGCAGAAATGGCTTGTCCCTTTTACTCTAACCAATTTATTTCTATCTCATAGGAAATTGGATCGATTATTTTTGCTTTTTTAAAAGCATTGATGCGTAAAACACAGCTATCACATTTGCCGCAGGCAATTTCGTTATTTTTATAACAGCTCCAGCTCAATTCAAAAGGCACACCAAGTTTTTTCCCCAATTTTATGATCTCTGTTTTGGAAAGATCGATGACAGGCGTTTTGATCATGATCTGTGTTTCATCTTTTGTGCCAAGATCAATTGCTTTTTGAAAGGAATGATAAAAACTTTTCCGACAATCTGGATAACCAGAACTATCTTCTTCGACGGCTCCGATATAAATATTCTTGATCTTGTGAATTTCTGCCCAGCTGGTAGCGATCGCCAAAAAATGGGCATTGCGAAACGGAACGTAGGAAGTTGGTATCTTTGCTTGTCCCGCAAAATCACGAACTGCCAGCTTATCGTCGGTCAAGCTTGACCCACCAATTTTCTGCAGATAATCAATGTTTACGACTAACTGATCTTCTGGCTGATAAAATTCACAAATTTTTTGAAATAGCTGCAATTCTTTTTTTTCGGTTTTTTGACCGTAATTGATATGCAAAAAAAAAGTTTCAGCGCACTCTCTTTTGGCGATCGCAGCGGTAACAAGGCTGTCCATGCCACCGCTAACTAAAATAACTCCGTTCATATTTTCCATCCTTTTTGCACGATTTCTTTTGCCTGGCGGTAAGACAGCGGATCGACAAAAATCGTTTGCTGATTTTCATAAACAACGAAACCTGGTGGACTTTTACGAGGTTTGCGGACATAGCGGATTTGTGTGAAATCTACAGGCACGTTTGTCGATTTTTTTGCTTTGCTATAGTAGGCAGCGATCCGAGCGCAAAAAAGTTTTAATCTTTCTGGCAATTCATTTTTGTTCAAATTGCGCAGTAGCACGTGAGTTCCTTTGAAAATGCGGGTGTGAAACCACCAATCATGCGGTTTTGCCAAATGCAGAGTGATCCTGTCATTTTCCTGACTATTGCGCCCGACCACGATTTCCCAGTTGTTGTCCAATCGAATTTTCTGAAATATTTCTTCTTTTTCTTTTTTCTTGGAATTTTCAGCAGAAGAAAGGAAAAACCTTTGATGTCTGATCGTTGCTTTTTCTTTTTCCAATTGTGCTATTTCTTTTTTTGTCAGGAAGATCTGATGAGCGATTTTCTTTTTCCCACTTTTTGCTTTGCGTGCTTTTTTATAGTAAAATTCCAGATTTTCTTGCGGATATTTTTTTGGTTGAAGCGGTATCTCAATTTCGGGAAAACCCTCGACATAATAATCTTTTAGTTTGATCTTTTTCATGCCTTTTTGTAGTTTCGAAAAATTACCTTTCAGCAATTCAGCAAACTTTTTCCATTTTTGTTCGCGGGAAGCATCTTGAAATTCTGTTTGTAGTTTTTTTAGTTTTTTTTCCTTCTTTTTTTTCAGTCTTGAAATTTGGTTCAGTTTGATTTCACGAAGGTGGTGATTGCGTTCCAAGAATAATTTTTGATAATATATTGCTTCCAAATAGGTATTTGTCTTGGAAAAAGAAAATAATTTTGATTTTATCGTGAAAGAAATTGGATAAAGAACTTTTGATTGAACGGGTGTGAAATTGGTTTTCGGTTGCTGATAATCAATTCCTGGCAGGATCTGTCTTTGTGGATTATCTGCCAGAGAAAATTTTCTGAGTGCTTCAAGTATCTTTCCTTTTTGCGTCAAAATAATATTAGCGTAATTTGGAATTAATTCCAGGATCAATTGATAACTCAATTTTTGATTATAAATATCGATTCGGGAAAAGTGTAATGCAATTATTCGGTCGTTCTCGAAAATCGTGATCTTTTCAAATTTGGATTTACAAAGATGTTCATTGAAATTATTCAGCAAAGGTCTTTCTTGAAACGGTAAAATATCATTATCTGTGAAAAAGCAGAAACAATCCTGTTGATGCAGATTGATCTGAAGAAATTTATTTTGTTTCAGAAAAAAGATGGCAAATTGATCCTCAAATTTTTTAATTTCCAGAAAAATCAGATTTTGTGAAAAATTTTCTCTTACCCACTTTTCCAGGATAGCGAATTTCATAAAATTTTTTCCACCGATCCAGCATAAAAAGGTTGGATCATTCCCGAAGCCATTTTCAATAGAATTGCTCCATCTTTTTTGATACCGATCATTTTACCTTGAAAAACATCAAAATCAGTTGTCAATATCACTTGTTTATTCTTCAAATAAGCGTATTTCTGATAATAATTTTTGTCCAATCCATTTTCAATAAAAAGTGGTAATTCTTCGGCAAATCTATCAAAGAAATAAGTGATCAGCGTTTCATTTTCGATTTTTTTTTGAAGGATATTTTGGAGCGAGATCGCATTATTTTCAAGCTCTGGTGGAAAATGGTTAAAATTTGTGTTAATGCCGATCCCGATAAGATGATAGCTGAAAGCTGGAAGACTTTTTGTCAAAATACCACCCAATTTTTTATCCTGAAAAAAAAGATCGTTAGGCCATTTCAGTTTAAGATAAGCAGCGATCTGCGGAAAAAGTTTTAACAGGATCTTGTGCAGAACAATGCCGGTAAATAGAGTGATGCTGGCGATAACGTTCAGATTGTAAAATGCTGCTGTCAGCCAAATTCCACCGCTGGGAGAGAACCAGAAATTGTGTTGTCGTCCTTTTCCGCGTGTTTGCGTTTCAGCCAAGATCAGGAAATTACCTTTCATCTCACCATTTTTAATCAATTTTTCTGCTGATGAAATTGTGCTTGCGCAGTTATTCAAGATCTTAATTTCATCGAATAGTTTATGGTTGAAATTCAAATCTTTCATAAGATCAACATCGCATCGCCATAGCTGAAAAAACGATAACGCTTTTCTACTGCGATTTTATAGGCATTCATAATATTTTCGTAACCAGCAAAAGCAGAGACCAGCATCAAAAGAGTAGATTCGGGCATATGAAAATTTGTGAGCAAACCGTTTATGATCTGAAATTTTTTGCCTGGATAAAGGAAAAGGTCAGTCCATTTTTGCCCTGATTCCACTTTTCTATCTTTGGCAAAACTTTCCAGTGTTCGTGTCGTTGTCGTTCCCACGGCGATAACTCGCCTTTTTTCATCGATTGCTTGATTGATCTTCATGGCGTTTTTGTAAGAAATTCGGCAATGTTCAGAATGCATTTTGTGCTGGCGAATATCAACCTTTTGGACAGGACGGAAAGTTCCCAAGCTCACATCCAGCACGACTTCGGCAAGATCAATTCCCTGTTCCTGCAATTTTTCCAGCAAAGATCTGGTGAAATGAAGACCAGCTGTTGGTGCAGCGACAGAGCCTTTTTCGCTTGCATAAACCGTTTGATAAGTTTCTTTGTCTTTTGCTTTGGCTTCTCGTTTGATATAGGGTGGCAATGGCATTTTCCCATATTTATCAAGATTTTCCCCAAAATCACCGTTCCAGAAAAATTTAACCAGGCGCGTTCCTTCTTCGGCATAATCAAGAATTTTTGCTCGGAATGTTTCTGATAGGACCACTTCCGAATTGGGCTTCAATTTTTTGCCTGGTTTCACCAGACATTTCCAGATTTCTTCAGATTTTTGTTCCAGAAGAAAAATTTCACATCGAGCTCCCGTTGTTTTTTCTCCGATCAATCTTGCTGGAATGACCTTCGTTTTATTGAGTACAAGCAGATCGCCTTTTTGCAGAAAGGAAATTATTTCATCAAATTTGTGGTGGGTGATCTTTCCTGAATTGCGCTCAAGATAGAGTAAATTCGATGAGCTTCTCTCATCTTTTGGATGTTGGGCGATCAATTCTGAAGGCAGCTCGTAATGATAGCTACTTTTTTTGGTAAGGAACTTTTTCTGCATTTTCTAAAATTGCTCTAAAATGACCGAAAATTATCTTACTTTCCAGCATTATCGGGATCTTATATTCGTCTTTCGTGAGCCAGACGAAAATTCTTCCAGTCTGTTTGAAAAGTGTATCTCCAACCAGAACAGGTTCGATGACGAAACATTCTTTTTTGCCAAAGATCGTGTCGATCATTTCAATTCGATGGACGATCACCTGCGCCACTTTGCTTCTGCCATCAACGGTCACATTTATGCGGATGCTGTCTCCAACTGAGAAATCCTGTTTTCGTATCCAATAAAAGGCAGAAAGAATATCCTGAGTATTTTCTGGAATATCCATTTTCTTTTCGGTCCATTTTTTTGCCTTTTTGTCTTTTTTCAGATAGATCGTCAGATTTTGTTCTGGATAATAATAGTGGATGCGATGTTGACGATATGAGCCTTCTCGCAGTTTTTTCGTGAATCTTCGTGTGACCAGCGATCTTTTATCCCAGATGGATGTGATCTCGTCTCGCACTTTATAAAAATTATTGAAGAAAGAATTCGTCTTTGCTTCAGAGGAAATTTGAAAAGCCGGGATGCTGTCAGCATGAAGATGTTCTTCGATCTTCAAAGTTGCTTTGCCAGCTGTGATGAATCCGTAACTGATCTTGAAATGCAGTTTTTCACCAGCTTCAAAAACAGCGGAAAGCAGAGAAACTGAAAAGATCAGGGAAAAAAGGCAGAATAGTTTTTTCAAAAGGCTTCCCCTCCGCTTATTTCAAAACTGCTATTTTCTTTGCAAAAGCCAACGTCCAGTCGCACATTGAAGCGATCTTCAACAAAGACAGAATAACGGAAGCCAGCACCATAAGAGCAATGAATGTTTTCTCGGGAAAAATCATCGATCTGTGCTACAGTTTGTCCTGTATCGAAAAAAAGCACGAAACCCAATCTTTCCAAAAATTTTCTGCGCCAGGGAAAAATTCGATATTCAGAGCGCAAAGAATACATTTTTTCATCGATAAATATCTCATCAGGATAGGCGCGAACTTCTTCTCCCAAATGTGGCAATTTTTGGAAAGGTGCTGCTGTGTCGGTATAGATGAATTTGGAAGAAAGTGCAATAACTTGTTTTTCAGTAAGCGAAAAGAATTTACTGGCTAAAAAATTGAATTGCATAAAATTATAATCGCTGCCAAAAGCTGAATTATAGCCAAGAAAGGAAAATTTTATGATCTCGCCAGAAGTCGGATAGGTTGTGGAATTACGTCTGTCAAATTGGATTCCAGAACCGAATCCCAGAAGTGAAAAGTCTTCGCTGCCTGGAATAGAATTATTTTCCAGATCACCCCCTTCTTGAGTTTTTAGTAATTCGTTATGATAAAACTCGGAAAGCGCTAAAATATACCAGTTTCTGGCGATTTTTCGTTTCACATGGAGATAGGAGGAAATTTTTTGCGGTGTAAATTTTTCACCTTCTTTATCATAATCTGTGTTTCCCACGCCAAAAAATTCCGAAGGCCAATAGCGATAATCCAGATCTGCCTCGATCTGATAAAATCCATTTCGAGAAAAATAGGCTGGCATCAGCGAAAAATTGAATTGCTTTTTGGAACTATAAAGGATTTGGGAAGTGATATTTTGTTTAGGAATTTCGGTGGGATAGTCATCAAACTGGAAACGCAAAAAGCTGATGAAACCGCCCATAAAACCTGTTTCATCAGAATAGGAAAATTGTGGATAGGCAGCGATCTCGGTTTGCGCCATTATCAAGGAATTGAATAGCAGCATGAAAATGACAACACAAATTCTCATTAAAGTTTTCCTCCTGTAATAAAAAATTCTTCTCCAGTAATATAATTATTTTCGGGAGAAAGCAAAAAATTACTGAGTCCCATAATATCTTCAAATTTTGCATATCTTTTCAAAGGAATGAGTTTGATCTTTTCATTGTAATATTCCTGTCGGAATTTGCGATAGCTTTCGGAAAAATGACTGTCATCAATTTTGATCGGTCCAGGAGAAATTGTGTTCATCAGAATGTTATTTTTTGCTTCTTCTGCTGCCACGCTGCGACAAATATTGGCAATTGCTGATTTGGAAGCAGCATAAGCCGATCCTTTGGGCAGGCCCAATCGTGATACATTTGAACCAAAAAGCACGATCCTACCGAAATTTTGTGATCTCATCACCGGTAAAATGATCTTCAGAATATTAAAAGTTCCTTTGATATTAACGTCTATGATCTTTGACCAAAGCTTTGGATCGCTTTCTGCGAGCGGTTTGAAATCGTGGCTGCGAGCTGTCGATGTGTGGATGAGCATAGTTGGTATCCATTTTCTTTGTCGAAAAAGATGGGCGAGTTTGGTTTTTAAAGATGAAAAATCGCTTAGATCGACGGAAATTATCTGTAAATTTTTACGGTGTTTTTCTTTGAAAGATCGGATGCGATCACTATTCTGATGGATCAAAGCGATAACATTTTTTCCTGAAGAAACATATTTTTCCAAAAAAAAAGAGCCCAAATTTCCATTAGCACCTGTGATCAAAATTGTTTTCATAGCAGCTTTTTCACCTCGTCCAAAATTTTGTGAGCGACGGCAAATTTCTCTCCGCTGTATTCCAGAATTTCTAGATTTTTATTGATGATCTTGATAGTAGTTTTGCTTTTTCCTGCGTTCTTCAGATTGTTTGCTATTATCAGATCAAGATTTTTTTCCTGAAGTTTTTTTTGAGCATTTTGCACCAGATCGTCACTTTCAGCGGCAAATCCGATTAACTTTTGTTTCTTATTTTTTCCCAATTCTGCCAGAATGTCAGTTGTTCTTTGTAAATTAAGTGTCAAATTATCTGCTTTTTTTATCTTTTTCTTTGCAATTTGGCTGGGTGTGAAATCGGCTACGGCAGCAGCCATAATAATTGCTTTGAAATTTTTCACAGCAGTGATGACAGCTTTGTGCATTTCTTGTGCAGATTCTTTTTTTTCTGCAACGATATAGGAAGGAATCGTTTCTGAAATTTTACCATAGATCAATTTTACCTGCGCTCCACGGATAGCAGCAGCTTTTGCCAAAGCCAGACCCATCTTTCCGCTGGATAAATTGCTGATAAAGCGCATCGGATCAATGTTTTCCTGATTTGCACCTGCTGTGATCAAAAGTGAATTCCCGACCAGATCCTTTTGGTAACGCAAAAAAGTCCTGATATGATCAATTATGTCTTCATTTCGTGGATAACGTCCTTTTCCTTCGTATCCGCAAGCGAGTTTACCAATTTCTGGTTCCATCAAAAAATAGCCAAATTTTTGCAATTTTACCAAATTAGAACGTAATACTGGATTTTCATACATATGAACGTTCATTGCTGGAACAAAAAGAATTGGCGCGGTTGTTGCTAAGATCGTCGTCGAAAGAAGGTCATTAGCAATGCCATTTGCTGCTTTTCCCAGAATGTTTGCCGTTGCCGGTGCGATGACGAAGATATCTGCCCAATCAGCGAGCGTGATGTGTTCGATCTCAGACTGAGGATCAAACATTTTTGTGCTGACAGTTTGGTGAGTGATCGCACGTAAAGTTATGGGTGAGATGAATTCACTGGCGTGCGATGTCATGATGGTTTTCACGACAGCACCAGTTTTTGTCAATTTACTGGCAAGATCAATCACTTTGTAAGCAGCGATGCCGCCAGTTATTCCCAATAAAATTTTTTTATTTTTTAACATAACTTGCTCCATTTTAGGATTTTGGCAGAGAATTCAATTTAGGTAAATTGTAAAGCGTTTTATTGCTATCAAGAATTATTTTGTTGCATAATTTTTTTACATTATTGCAATTCTATCACAAGTTAGATTTATGAACGTATTTCGTTTTTGAAATTTATTTTCATTGAGAGCTGCTTATGATAAAAGTGCATCGGATATTTTTGCCAACGACAAGATTTTATTTCAAAAGTAACATTTTGCTGCTGGCGATAGTTTCTCCATTTGTTTTCAATCGATAAAAATAGACTCCGCTGCTGACAGGTTCATCATTCTCATCTCGTCCATTCCAGATTATGGAGTGTGATGATCCAGTATTGTCACGGCAGATGTACTCAATAGTGCGGATTTTCTGTCCTTTCAAATTATAAATAACTATCTCTGTGCTCTTTGTGTTTTCTGCGGTTGAATTAAAATTGATCGTAGTGCTTGGATTGAAGGGATTGGGATAGTTGCCTAATAATTCAATTTTAGCTGGCAAGAGAATTTCGTTGCTACTCACATCGCCAGAAATCGGTGGAAAAGTGATCTGATCAAGCCAGGCACAATCTTCTCCGTTGGAAACGTAAGTATCCTTCTGGTATTTCCAGCTGAATGTGTGAATTCCAGAAGAGACTGGATAAACTGATTCACTCCAGTCAATCTCACCCGACCACTGTTCTTGCAATATATCATCAATATAAAATTTCAGGAAATCATAATCAGCTTCGGAAGAGATTTTTTTCCAAAAAGATATTTCACCTTCTGCGATCACTTCCAATTGTAGAGATAACTCTGAAAAATTATTGTTGTCAATATTTCCAGAACGTGTAGCAAAGCTACCTTGATAGGAATCTGAAGTGATATACCAATCAGCATTTCCAGAAAATTGCCAGTCAAATAAAGAAAAATCTCCCGTTTCAAAATCTTCGATGGAAAGTCCTACCAGTAAAGAAAATTCTTCAGTTTGAGCAAAATTGTTGTGTCCCGCGATCTGGAAGAGAAAATCAATGCTTTCACCGAGCTGAATATTTTCATCCAATTCGATGCTGCAAATAAGTGCTTCCGTTTCATAACCTGCATTCAAAGAATCGAGCTGAGGAAAATAATTTGTGATTTCCACTAATTGATTATCAGTGAAAATTTGTGGAAGGATCTGATAGAGATCAGCACCACCGGAATTTTGAAAAGTTAGCGTCAGTTCAGCGGTTTCACCCGGATCCAAAAAACTATTGTTATTATCCAAAACAGTGATATTCAATAATTCGATATTTGCAGCAAATCCGGTTAGATCAAGTGTCGAAGTCCATTCTCCTTCATCGCTGAAAATTGTGATTTCTATTGCAAAATCGTGTTCATCGGGAAGGGCTTCTGAAACATCAAAATCGAAAGCATCGTTCAATTCCAGCGTTCCTCCGTTTGGAAACAATCCGATATTTTCAAAATTATCATTGATTTGGATGAAATTGTCGTTTGTTGTGATTTCGACGAAAACATTATGAAGATCGCCAACATTTCCGATATCCGCCAAAGTCAAACTTAGAAGCGCATTTTCGCCAAACTCGATGACATCATCATTTCCAGCTTGCAGAGAATGATCTGTCACATTTATAAAGTAACCAGCAGGAACGACTTGCAATTGGTGTTCTTCGGGAGGCAAATTGTAGCCTGATATAAACAGTTCTGCACTTCCTGTCGAAAGCAGCATCGGGTCGAAATTTATCTCAGCAAATCCCGTAATGTCGGTTTGTGCTGTGCCGATCAATTCATCATTCTGCAGGATAGTGCAGCGGATATTCTCGGCTGGAATGCCATTCTGCGATATAGTTATCGAAAATTCTTCTTCGCCCAGAAAAATGACAGGATCGAAATTTGCTGTGAGCGCGAGTGGTTCATCTGTCCAAACTGGTAAAGCGGAGCTTCCCAGGACATTACAATCATAGAAACACCATCTTAATGCGCCTTCTTCCCATTGACCTGGCGCAGTTACCCAGGGAGCTGTTTCGATCTTTGATTCCATGTGGGCTCGTCCGATCCGCTGATATTTATCAGTATAAAGAGCATCTACGAATTCACGGTGTAGATGAGCGGAAGGTCCTTCCGTTTGTCCTTCATTGAACCAACCGTAACGAGAATTTCCCACAAAAGCGACCAGGAAATTTTCAATATTTGTCATTCTTTCGGCAATGCAATCATCATGGTCGAAAGCGCCGCAGATACAGCCGTGTGAATAAACGAAAGTGAAATTGTGATCAATGCCATTGACCTGTGAGAAATTGTTGTTCGTGATATCAGAATTTGTCAATCGCATCGTATATTCAGCGCTGCTGTGTCCCGAATGATGGATGAAAGACTGTCCTTGATTTATCTCAGCGATCAATTCTGAGCCATTCCAAGAACCGAGATCGCGATCATACATTGTCGTGATATTGTGATCATTTGGAATTCCATCAGTAACATAGCCATTATCATCGTGGAAGCCGACTAGAAGATCGAGATAATCGCCACCCCAAGTTAACGGGTCGTTATAAAGATTTTCGCCAGCAAGGAGTGGATTTCGCAATTCTCCGAGAACGGGTTGATTTTCAAAAGCGAAAGTTTTATTCAACATATTTTGCAGTTCATCGGTTGTGCTGACGGAAATGCGAGCAACAGCGATTTCTGGTAAAAGATCTTCTTCACCGATCTCGCCCCAAAGATCATCTCCATCATCATTCCAATTACCATCAAGAGCTGAAAAATAGAGATCAGCCGGAATATCATCGTCTTGATAACCGTTTCCCGATTCCACATAACAATAGAATCCGCGATAGGGCAAATGTTCGACATCGCCCACGAGAATGACGTGTTCGATTGCATGATCCTGATATTCCTGTATAATGTAATTTCTCATTTTTTCTGCAACATCTTGTCCTGGCTGGGAAGAAGTGATCTCTGCCAGAGAGGTGATCTGCGATAGTAAACCTTGTTGCAAATAATGTTGTTCCAAAGCAGAAAGTTCGTTTTGGAAGATAGTTGGCGTGATGATCAGGATCTGATATTCGTCATCTCTGAGCGGATAATTATAACGAAAACTCATTTCAGGATTTTGCACGAATTTTTTTATTCGCCCGATTTTATTGGAATTCATTTTTTCATAAGGAAAATTGGAAGACGATCTTGTCTTGATCCTGACGGTTATTTTTCCAAAATAAAAAATATCTTTTTGCTGAGGAAAATAGACGATTGGTGTGATCGTGGTAAGTGCGATGGCGTGTCCATTCATAAATTGCGTGATCAATTTTCCATGCTGATTTTCAGGATAAGAATTTTCGCTGTCATAGATCTGTTCATTGATCACAAATTCACCGCTATGTCCCGCAGATATCGGTCGAGAAGGCTGAGCTGGAGCAAGCAGAAATTCAGCATCCATTTTTTTTCTATCCGATGAAACGATCTCGATCTGCTCTGCGATCTGTCCTGGCGGTAGTAATAATCTGACAGCGTAGTAGGGCAGAAGTGGTTCGCCCTTTTTTCCTGAAAGTTTTGTTTGCGGAAAGGAAATTGTCTGGAATCCTTCTTTCTCTGCAATGGTGGGATTTCCAAAAAAATAATTCTGTTCGATGATCTCTGCTGAAAGATTCATCACAAGAGAATAAACTAAAATTATGTAAAAATATTTATTCATATTTAAACTCCATTTTGTATTATTTGAAATTATTCTTACTATCGTAGCAAAAAATGAGCCACAATTTGCAATTTATTATTCTATGATCCTGTTGCAAGGCTTTTTTCAAAAAAATTGCGGATCAACAAGAAAAGATGGAATTGCAATTTCTAAGCTTTCTGAAATACCCGACATAATTGAATGATAGCTTGAATTTTCAAGTATAGGAAAATTGATATGTTTCTCATAATCTTGCTCATGCAAAATTCTGCATCTCTTTTGATTGTTCTCATCAATTCACAGCGCACACTAGTTTTTTGCAGCGAATCAAGTCCTGCTTGCTAATGTCAGTTAACTGCCGCAGACTTTCAAAGATGAATTCGAAATGAAATATTAATGTTTTGTGTGTTATGTGATCTTTGAAAAAACTTATCCTGGAATCATAGGATTAAGATGGTTTGACTATGCTCACAACGATATTTTTTAGGTCGAAAAATGATCATTACGAGATGAAATTCTGCTTGACACAGTCTATTTCCAACAAATTTTCGGAAAAAATTTTTTAGAAGGTATGATATGAAAATAACGCGAGATATGTGGATGGAAGAGATTTTGGAAAAATTTCCAATTTCTCAAGATTTTCTTTCCAAACAGGGAATCGTTTGCGTCCGATGCGGTGAACCAGTATGGGGAAGTTTGGAAGAATTGATGAAAGACAAAGGTTTTTCTGAGGAAGAGATCGACGAAAATATCATCCAGTTAAATAAATACGTCGAAGAAAATGAAGGGAAAGCACAAAAACAAAAAAAAGTAATTGATTATGAAAAAATATAATTAGGAGGAAGCGATGCCAAATGCAAAATTAAACGTTCCTTATCCTTGTAATGAGCCGATATTAGCCTATGGTGCTGGTTCGGACGAAAAGAAGATCCTCAAAGCTCAAATTGAGGAAATGAAAAGTGAAGAGCTGGAAATTCCGCTGATCATCGGCGGGAAAGAGGTTAAAACAGGTGAGCTGGGAGAATGCAGAATTCCCCATGATCATGCTCATCGCCTGGGGAAATATCACAAAGCTGGAAAGAAAGAAATCGAAATGGCGATCGAAGCAGCGCTGAAAGCCAGAAAAGAATGGTCAGAAATGGCCTGGGAAGATCGCGTTGCCGTTTTTCTGAGAGCAGCAGAACTGCTTTCCACAAAATATCGACCAATTCTGAACGCAGCCACGATGCTGACTCAGAGCAAAAATGTTTTCCAGGCAGAAATTGATTCCGCTTGTGAGTTGATCGATTTCTTCCGCTTCAACAGTTATTATGCTATGCAGATCTACGAACGACAGCCCAATTCCTCACGCGGCATTTGGAATACTCTGGAGCATCGCGGCTTGGAAGGATTCATTTTTGCTGTGACGCCGTTCAACTTCACTTCTATTGCCGGAAATCTGCCTTCTGCACCAACAATAATGGGGAATGTTTCACTGTGGAAACCAGCCTCATCATCCGTTTATAGTGCCTATTATTTGATGAAATTATTCAAAGAAGCTGGTTTGCCTGATGGCGTTATCAATTTTATCCCAGGTTCTGGCGCAAAAGTCGGTGTTCCTGTTATGAAAAGCCCTTATCTGGCTGGAATTCATTTTACGGGCAGCACGAATACTTTCCAAAATATGTGGAAAACCGTTGGCGATAATATCCGCAGTTACAAAACTTATCCGCGCATTGTCGGAGAAACAGGCGGGAAGGATTTCGTTTTTGCGCACAGTTCAGTGAATGCCAAAGCTCTGCAAACCGCATTGATCCGCGGCGCTTTTGAATATCAAGGACAGAAATGTTCAGCTGCTTCTCGCTCTTATATTCCAGAATCAGTCTGGACAGAATTGAAAGATGATCTGTTAGAAGAGACAAAGAATTTGAAAATGGGAACGGTCGAAGATTTCACGAATTTTGTTAATGCAGTGATCGATAAAAGCGCTTTTGATTCGATTACATCATACATCGATTTTGCAAAAAAATCGGAAGATGCAGAAATTTTGGTGGGTGGAAATTATGATGATAGCGAGGGTTATTTCATTGAGCCGACTATTATACTTACCTCCAATCCACATTTCAAAACAATAGAAGAAGAGATTTTTGGCCCCGTCCTCACAGTTTATATCTATCCAGACGAAAAATATGAAGAAACTCTTCATCTTTGCGACAAAACTTCCTCTTATGCACTGACTGGAGCAATCTTTGCCGATGATCGTGAAGCTATCGTCAAAGCAAAAGAAATTCTTCGTCACGCTGCTGGAAATTTCTATGTGAACGATAAACCTACCGGAGCTGTTGTTGGTCAACAGCCTTTCGGCGGATCACGAGCTTCGGGCACAAACGATAAAGCCGGTGATATGGTGAATTTATTAAGATGGGTTTCTCCACGCACGATCAAAGAAAATTTCAATCCGCCCATCGATTATCGATATCCCTTTATGAACGAAAAATAAAAATATTAGGAGCAATTATGCAAGAATTATTGAAAAGATTAGGAATCAAAGAAGTCAATGACGGCGCTTATTGCGGCGAATGGCTGGAAACGAATGGCAGATTGATCGAAGTGCGTTCACCGATCGATGATTCACTTTTAGCAAAAGTGAAATCAGCAACAGCAGAAGATTTTGATGTTGTGCGTTCGGAAGCACAAAAAGCTTTTAAAGTCTGGAAAATGATCCCAGCTCCGAAACGTGGTGAATTGATCCGCCAGATCGGATTGGAGCTGCGAGAGCACAAAGATGATCTGGGAAAATTGGTCACTTTGGAAATGGGCAAGATCCTCACAGAAGGACTCGGTGAAGTTCAAGAAATGATCGATATGGCAGATTTTGCGGTCGGCCTTTCCCGGCAACTTTACGGAAAGACGATGCAATCAGAAAGACCATCTCATCGAATGTATGAACAATGGCATCCGCTTGGTGCCATCGGGATCATCAGCGCTTTCAATTTCCCAGTCGCTGTTTGGTCATGGAATGCTTTTATCGCAGGTGTCTGTGGCGATACGATGATCTGGAAACCGTCTTCTTCCACGCCACTCACTGCTATCGCTGTGACGAATATCGTGCACAAAGTTCTGGAAAGAAATGATGTTCCAAAAGCAATTTTCAATTTGACAATTGGTACTGGAAGCACAGTCGGTGAAAAATTGATCAACGATACGAAAGTTCCACTCGTTTCCGCAACAGGCAGCTGTCAGATGGGGAAAAGAGTTTATATGGCACTTTCCAAGCATTACGGCAGAGCCATCCTGGAACTTGGCGGAAACAATGCTGTTGTCGTGATGGAAGACGCAAATCTGGAACTGGCTTTGAAAGCAGTTTTGTTTGGAGCTGTTGGAACAGCTGGACAGCGTTGCACTTCTACTCGTAGAGTGCTGCTTCACGAAAGCATCTTCGACGAATTTGCAGAAAAACTGAAAAAGGCTTACAAATCTGTTTCAATCGGTGATCCTCTCGATGAAAATATTTTGATGGGACCGCTGGTAAGTAAAGCTGCTGTAAATGATTATCAAACCGCTTTGACCAAGATCAAAGAGCAAGGCGGAAAAATAATTTATGGCGGAAAAGTATTGAAAGAGAATGTGCCTGGCACGCAATATGTTCTTCCCACAATAGCAATTGCAGAAAATGATTTTCCAATAGTTCAACAAGAAACTTTTGCACCGATCCTCTATCTGATAAAGATCAAAGATATTGATCAGGCGATCGAATTGCACAACGATGTACCGCAAGGACTTTCTTCCTCCATTTTCACAAATAATATGCAATATGCTGAACAATTCCTCAGTCACAAAGGCAGCGATTGCGGTATTGCTAATGTGAATATTGGAACAAGCGGTGCAGAGATCGGCGGTGCTTTTGGTGGCGAAAAAGAAACTGGCGGTGGCAGAGAAGCTGGCAGCGATGCCTGGAAAGCTTATATGCGTCGTCAAACCAACACGATCAATTGGGGTAAGGAAATGCCACTTGCTCAAGGCGTGGAATTCGATCTTGATTAAGATGAAAAAAATCTATCCAAAGATCATTATCGTTTTAGCTCTCTTCGGTTTTGGATTGAACCTCTTTTCTCAAACGGAAAGAAAGGTCGCAACCGAGAAATTTTCCGGTTCATTAAAAAAGATCAGTTCAAATTGGTTCATAAAAACCGATGATGATTTTTTTCAACTGGAACTTGCCTCAGAAGATTATCTTCTGGATTTTATGATAGTTCTGGAAAATGAAAAAAAAATTGAGATCAAAGGTGTTTTAGCCGAAGACGTCATCACTGTTCACGCTTTGAAGCTACAGGAAAAATATATTCCTCTGCGCGATAAACAGGGAAATCCACTCTGGGAAGAAAATTTCGAACTTCCTACTTACAGCATCGAAACACAAAAATGTGTTGGCTGTCGATTATGCCCATCAATTTGTCCCACAGGCGCGATTTCCATGCAAAATGGCGTTGCCGTTATCGATCAAGAAAAGTGCATTTCCTGCGGAATTTGTCAAAATGGTGATGGTGATGAATATCAAGGCTGTCCGGTGAAGGCTATTTCTTCACAGTAAAATGATAATGAAAAAGTTATGGCCCGATGCATTATGTATCGGGTCTTTTTTTTAGGAATAATAGCAAAAATATTATCAAAATGATAAAGCAAGAATCCTCTATTTATCATTATTATAAAATTATTAAATCTTCATAATAAATCAAATTGAGCTAATGCTTTATCTGGCAAAGAGATAAATCGTATTAAAATTTTTGGCATAACTATTGCTTTTATTCTCTTCCAAAAGATGAAGATCAAAAAAAAAGGAGGTTATGATGAAAAAGATTATTTTGATCACAGTTAGTTTGTTGGTTATGTCGGCTTTTGTCTTCGGGCAGGAAAAACAGAAATTTGACGAAAAGAAATTTGAAAAGGCAATGGAAAAAGTAGATCGGGCGATGGAAAAATTGGAAACAGATCTGGAAAAGATCCCAGAATCGTCTGATGTCAAAGTTATCAAGATTGAAAAAGGTTCTGGAAATACTCCGAAAATGGGCGTTTATCTTTCTGATCTGGATTTCCAGGATGCTTATGAAATGCACTATCCATATTGCTATGGAGCCCTTATCACAGGCGTTAATGATGACGGTCCCGCCAAGAAAGCTGGTTTGATAGAAGGTGATATCGTGATGAAATTTGATGGGGTCAAAGTGAAATATGAAGATCACCTCGTGAAACTCATTCACAGCAAAAGCATTGGTGATGTGGTCAAAGTTGTTGCTTTCCGCGACGAAAACATTATCGAAGCAGAGCTGGAACTTTTTTCACCAAAAAGAGAAAGCGAAGAAGCTATTGTTACCAAAGACGGAAAAGTGAAAACAAAACTTTCGGTCGGTGGAGGTGGTGGTAGCTGGATTCCCGTCTGGTATGCTCCCAAAGACGAATTTGAAGATATAAATACACTTTTGGATAGTGTTGGTTTCAATCTTTTAGATGAAAAAGGTATTTTCACGAATGGATTTGGTGGTAAAGGAAACGTTGGCAAAGGCTGGTTTCTTGGCGGAATGGGTACCTGGTATTCCATCGATAAGAAGAGAGGTTATACAACTACCAACAACATGAACGTTACTCGCAGAATGAATTACAGCTTCGGTTATGGTGGTGTAACTCTGGATAAAAGACTGGCAATTTCCAAAAAATTAATCACTTCTCTTGGCTTCATGCTGGGCTGGGGTGGTCATGAATTGGAAGTTTCTCAAACTGATGGAAGCTATAATTGGAATGAAATAAAAGATAATCTGGAAGCATCAGACAATAACACGATCAAGATCTCGCGTGATTATATTATGTTCCAGCCAAAAGTGATGATGATGTATCGCATTTTAGATTGGCTGGGAATCCGCGCTGAAGCTGGTTATCTTCTCAGTCATTCTTTCACCAGCGGTTGGAATGCGAATTCCTGCGGTGATACTTTCGAAGTGAATAATTCGCCAGACACATCATTTGATGGCTACACGATTTCTATCGGTCCCTGGTTCGGATTTTAAAAAGTTGACAATTTTACAAACGTAAAAGTCTCTGGCAAAAAATTTGTCAGAGACTTTTTTAAGGATAAAAAAAATGTTTGGAGCATTATCGCAAAAAATTATTACAGGTTTTATTTCGTTAAGTATGATGCTTTTTTCTTCGTATGAAGGAAATGAACCACGTTTTGCAGATACGGATGTATCTTTGATCGAGAATAATATTTTTATCCAGACAAGATTGGAAAACGCCTTTGAAAATGATTTTGAACGTATTTTTCAATTAGGAAAAGCAATTGACATCAGATTCAAGATTGAGGTTTCCAGCGAAGAAGATCTATTGTTTTCTGAAACATTTTTCCACACTGTAAATTATGATCCTCTTGAAAGTGCATATTTTCTGGAATTGCAGGAGCGCAAAGAAACGATGGTCATTTCTTCCTGGCAAAAATTGATCAAGGAGATTTCTAAAATCGAATTTTTACATAGATTGGAAAAGAAAAAATCTCTAAAGATCAATATTGAAGCTTCTTTACCGGCAATCCAATTTAATGATGAAAAAGCTCATGATCTGATGATGCTGTGGAAATTTAAAACGCCAAAAAAAATGATAATCATTCAAGAGATAAATGAAACTTAAACTCAGATTTCGTAGCACCATAATTTTTCTTTTCATCGGACTTTATCTGCCCAGCTTGTTATTGATGAACTACTACTTCAATGTTCAGAATAGTAAAATTGCTGAAAAGATCGGAAGGGTGAGATTAAATGAAACGCTGTCTGAAATTGATCTTGTGACGCAAAAAGATAGTCTGCTTGCCCGTAAACTGATCAATAATTACAATGAGAATATTGCGGAGATAGAATTGAATCAGCACGAGACAAAAATCTATTCAGCAGCTTTTTTATCTTTGATCATGATCATCACTATCGGGATTTTTTCTCTAATTTTCTACCTCATTTCTCATCCTTTGAAAAAACTGCAAATGGTTACGGCAAAGATCGGAGAAGGCGATTTTTCTATCCAGCTCAAAGAAGATGGTTTTCAAGAGATCAGAGCTTTGAAAGGCTCTTTCAATAGTATGTCCCAAGAGCTGGATAAAATCCAAAAAAAATTGATCCAGGCAGAAAAAGATGCCATGTGGAAAGGACTTTCCCGTATTTTGGCGCACGAGATCAAGAATCCATTGACGCCGATCCAGCTTTCGATCCAGAGGTTGGAAGAAAAATATGAATTGGATAAAGAGAAGTTCCTTCAGATCTTTCCTGAAACAGCGAATATCATCAATCAAGAGATAGCTAATTTGCAGAATCTGGCAAAAACATTTTCCAATTTTGCCAAAAATATCTATCCTGAAAAATCAATTTTTAATCCCAGCAAGATGATCAAAGAGATTATCACATCCTACGAAAAAAATTTCCAGATAAAATTCCAACCTTGTGATTGCAAAATCGATTTCGATCGCACACATTTTTATCAGATCGTCACCAATATTCTGCAAAATGCTATTGATGCCTCTCAAAAAAATGACGAGATCGAGATCAAAATCCAAAAAAATGAACAGGTTGTGAAATTGAGTATTTTGGATCATGGAAAAGGAATATCAAAAGAAGATATAAAACAAATTTTTGAGCCATATTTCACGAAAAAAAGAAAAGGAACAGGACTCGGACTGGCGCTGGTGAAAAAATTGGTGGACATTAATAATGCTGAAATATTCGTGCAGAGTGAATTGAATGAATTTACTAAATTTATGATCACGATCAAGAGGAGCAAAAATGAAAGTATTGATCATTGATGACGAATTGAATATTTGTCTTACCTTGAAGACTATTCTGGAAGACGAAGACTATGAATGTTTTCATGCTTTAGATGATAAAAAAGGAATTGAATTTTTTGAAACAGAAAATCCTGATCTTGTATTATTGGATGTGAAATTGGAAGATGCAAACGGTCTGGATGTTTTGGAAAAACTCAAAGAAATGAAAAAAGACGTGATCGTGATCATGATCTCTGGTCATAGCGGGATCAAAGAAGCAGTGCGGGCTATCAAGTTAGGTGCCTATGATTTTCTGGAAAAACCTTTGAGTCTTTCCAAAGTAAAATTGACAGTGAAAAAAGCGATCGAATTCAAAAATATTGCAACCGATTACAAAAGATTGAAATCCAACGAAGATAAGCAATATGAGATCATCGGTGAAAGTCAGAAGATCATTGATCTGAAGAACATTATCCAAAAAGTTGCTCCCACTGATTCCAAAGTTTTGATCCGCGGTGAAAGCGGCACAGGAAAAGAGCTTGTGGCTTATGCAATCCATAAAAATAGCAAACGAAAAAACAAGCCTTTCATCAAATTCAATTCTGCTGCCATTCCTTCTGAGCTGGTAGAAAGCGAATTATTCGGTTATGAAAAAGGTGCGTTTACTGGCGCAGCGAGAAGCAAAGAAGGAAAGATCGAACAAGCACACAAGGGCACACTTTTTCTGGATGAGATCGGAGATATGGGTTCAAGTGCACAGGCAAAAATTTTGCGAGTTATTCAAGAAGGAGAATTTGAACGAGTAGGCGGGAATAAGACGCAGAAGATCGATGTTCGATTGCTGGCTGCAACTCATAAAAATCTGGAAAAAATGGTGGGAAATGGACAATTCCGCGAAGACCTTTTCTATCGTTTGAATGTCATCCCCATCAAAACTCCGCCATTACGCACGCATCCTGAAGATATTCCAATTCTGATCTCACATTTTTCAAAACATTTTTCAGAAGAATTAACTGTTCCCGAAAAAACGTTCTCTCCTGCTGTGATCAATGAATTGCAATCCTGGCAATTCAAAGGAAATGTGCGGGAATTAAAAAATTTGATGGAACGGATCTATATATTGGTGAGTAAAATTGATGTTGAGCCAGAAGATTTGAGGATCATCAAAGGAGAAATTCCTAAAACAGAATTTTGGAATCAAACTCTTACTTTCAAAGAAAAGAAGAAAGAATTTGAAATAAAATATCTTTCCACGCAATTGAAAATGCACGAGGGAAGTATTTCCAGAACTGCAGAAGCGCTGGAATTGCAAGTTAGCAATCTTTCCCGAAAATTAAAAGAATTAAAAATAACTTAAAAGGAGTTTTTTATGAAATCTAAATGGTTTGCTTTCGGCTGTTTATCATCAGTCATCATAGTGCTGGTCATGTTTATCATCTCGGTCACAACGATCGGCAAGATCGGAAAAAGTTTTCAAAAGGCAAAAGTCGCATCTATTCCCAGAAATTCCTATCTTCAAATCAATATATCAGGTCCAATTAGTGATTATCAGCGCTTTGAAGATGATTTTCTTACCAAGAATGCAACTTCTTTGCACGAATTGATGGAAAAGATCAACACAGCAGCTCATGATGAGAAGATCAAAGGAATCGTTCTGACACCGCAATTCATTCAATGTGGATATGCAAATTTACACGAATTGGAAAATTCATTAAGGAAATTTCAAGAGCAAGGGAAAAAGATCTATGCTTATCTGAAAATTGGCTATGATAAAGATTATTTTCTTTGTTCTTTAGCTGATGAGATCTATCTGAATCCTTCTGCTTCCGGCGGTTTGCTTTTCACCGGCATTGGCGGGAGCAGTCTATTCTACAAAAAAATGTTAGATAAAATCGGCGTTAATGTCGAAGTGATCCACGCTGGAAAATATAAAGGCGCAGGCGAAAATTTTTCCCGATCCAGTTTTTCTGCTCCTGTAAAACAGAATCTGGAAAAGGTTTTTGATGAGCTCTATGGAAAGATCATCGCAACGATCTCACAAAATAGAGACTTGTCTGTTCCTGAAGTAATGGCGATCTATGAAGAACGAGATGAAGTTTTCATCAGCGGCAAAAAAGCTCTCGAATATAAATTGGTCGATGAACTTCTGATGTTTGAAGACATCTATCAGAAATTGAATATTGACGAAGATCATTTGATTGAACTTTCCAAATATAACATTGGAAAACGTAAATCCGAAGACAACCAGATAGCAATTCTTTATGCAGATGGTGGAATTGCCCAGCAAAATGAGCTCTATTCTGCCAATTATATTTCAGCTTCTTTTATGGACGACCAAATCGATAAAATTGCCGAAAACGACAAAATCAAAGCTGTTGTCTTGCGCATCAACAGTCCAGGTGGCAGTGCTTTGGAATCGGAGATCATTCATGATAGGATTGCAAAATTGAAAGCAATGAAGCCCGTCGTTATCTCAATGGGAAATGTGGCAGCTTCTGGTGGATATTACATTTCGGCTAATGCAGATCATATCGTGGCAGATCCTTTTACGATAACAGGTTCGATTGGCGTCGTCGCGATGTTGCCAAATGCAAAAGAACTTGCTGATAAGCTTGGATTGACCACTGATGAGATCTCGCGTGGAAAATATGCTGATCTGCTCAATCCTTTGCAAAAAGCAGATAAACGCGAATATGACGCTCTTCGTAAAAATATTCAACTCACTTATCTCGAATTCAAAGAGCGCGTTGCGGCTGGAAGAAATATCGACCTTGATAGTGTGGAAAAAATTGCGCAAGGTCAGATCTGGAGCGCTGATCTGGCTCAAGAAAATGGATTGATAGATCAGATTGGTTTAATGAACGATGCTGTTAGTAAAGCTGCTGAACTTGCAAAAATATCAGATTATTCAGTAGAGTTCTATCCAAAAAAGAAAAGCTTCATTGAAAACCTTTTGTCAGAAAAATTAAACTTCGATCTGACTGCAAAAATGAAACAGCAAATAATCGCAGAGATGGAATTGGAAAAAGCATTGTTCTTGTTGAAGAGCATAAAAAATGATCCGATGCAAGCTGTGATGGAGATCGAAATTAAATGATCAAAGGAGATAGGGATCAAGGAAAAATGTAAAATGTAAAATGAAAAATGGAAAATGGAAAATTAAGAGGGAATGCCCCGTCCTGAATTATTTACCAACACCCAACACCCAAAACCTTTTTACTCTGTCATCCTGAGCGGAGTCGAAGGAAGGAAAAGGGGGAAATGGGAAAAGGGAATAAGAACTGGGAAAATTCTGAATGTTAAATTTTGAATTTTTAGTTAAAGAAATCCGATAAGCTTCATTCCGTGAAATTCGTGGTTTCTATCTTTTCTTTTGTGGAAATCGTTGGTTTCGGCCTCACCCCAGCCCTCTCCACAAGCGGAGAGGGAGAAGAAAATGCAGAGTTCAAAGAAACTTTTCCTTCTCCTCTGGAGAA
>JAGYMQ010000067.1 GCA_018400535.1 Candidatus Cloacimonadota bacterium | reverse complement strand
CTTCGACGCGAGTGCTTCTACCCAGATGCAATCCAGTTGCGGCGAAAACAGTATCATAATTTTCGTGAAGTTCAGTTAAAGAAACATCAATTCCTACTTTTGTATTGAACTGGAATTCCACACCCAACGATCTGATGTAATCCACATCTTTATCAATGCTTTCGTAGGGCAGACGATATTCGGGAATTCCATATCTCGTCATACCACCGGCATTTTCCAGAGCTTCAAATATCTTAACTTGATAACCCATTTTTACCAGATAATAAGCAGCTGAAAGTCCGCTGGGACCTGCTCCGATAATTGCTACTTTTTGGTCTTTTTTGGGAAGGTCTTCTGTTTGCAAAATTTGCTTGTAATCTTCTGAATCAATCTGATCGGCGATATAACGTTTCAGCCAGCGGATCGAAAGCGGATCACCGCGATGCTGCATGGCGCAGACAGTTTCGCAGTTATGCGTGCAGACGCGTCCGCAAATCTCCGGTAATGGATTTGTTTCATAGAGAATACGTAGTCCTTCTTGGACGTCATCTTCGCGCACAGCAGCAATATAAGATGGAATTCCCATATGAGCGGGACAAGTTGCCACGCAAAGTCCGCATTCCAGACAACGATCAGCTTCCAGCATTGCCTGTTCTTTGGAAAATCCTTTCACGATCTCGATGAAAGATCTATCACGTTTTTCTAGTTCAATTTCTTCCATTGGCGATCTTTCCAAACGATTTAATTCATAATTCTCTGGTTTGTGATAACCCAAATCTTCTTCATCCCAAGCTTTTTTTTCTGCACCTGGAACAAAACGAAAAGCATCAGCATCGGTATCAACCCAAGTGAAATGATTGGACATTGTCAGAGAATTCGTGGAACAAACATCGACGCAAAGCGCACACCAACAGCAGCGTCCATAATCGATGCGTGGACGTAATCCGCTGTCTTCTTTTGTTGTTTCGATCCCTTCGACAGGCACCATATCAATTGCAGCATTCTGACAGATATCTTCACAAGTTCCGCAGCCGATGCACTTTTGCAGATCATTTTTATGAAAGCCGCGATAGCGTGGAGCTGCTTTCCTTTCAGAAGGGTTCTTGATCGAAACCGGATCTTCAACCAAATTTTTCCAGGCATTAAAGGGTTTAAAAACATCTTTCAGATTCATATTTTTCACCTTTCAATTTCGGGTGGATAGGTATGCAGAGAAACCATCAATCCAGCCACGTCAGCGATATTAACATCAATTGCCAGTTTTTCCATGAGCGCCACAGCGTGTGTGTAGCTCGGTCCTCGAACGTTTATCCGCCGTGGATATTTACTTCCGTCCGTGACTGTGTAATAACCAAATTCACCACGTGTGCATTCAGCACGAATGTAAGTTTCATTTTTGGGAATTTTCCAATGAAGAACGTTTGGCATTTTTGCGATGAAGTCACCAGTTTTTGGCATTCTTGTCATGATCTGTCTGATCAGGTCAATCGAAGTGAGAATTTCTTTTCGTCGGATATCGGCTCGAGTGAAAGCATCAGAATCTTTGCCAGTGATCACATCGAAATCCAATTTATCATAAACAAGGTAGGGATAATCTTTGCGAACATCTTTTGGAATGCCAGCAGCACGTGCATTCGGACCGGTCACGCCATATTTATCAACAATTTCTGGATCAATGTATCCCAGTCCGACGCTTCTTTTTTTGAAGATTGCATTATTAAAAAGTGTTTTGTCAATATCACTCATTATTTCTTCGATCTCGCGCAGATTATCTTCCATGCGTTTTTCAAATCCATCGGGCGTAAGTCCGCGCACACCGCCAGGAATCATGTGCATATGATAAATTCTTCCACCACTGATTTCTTCAAAACGATCCAGCATCAGGTCACGTGCGTAGTTTCCCCATTGGGCGATCACACCCAATCCAAAAGCAGCTGATTGTCCGCCGATCCACATCAGAAAGCTGGCAAGACGTGTCATTTCCAATAATAATGTTCGCATCCATTTTGCTGCTTCGGGAATTTCGATCCCGGCCAGTTCTTCAAAAGTGGAAGATAAGCAATATTCGTTGAAATCTGGTTCTGGAACAGCGATGCGGACGCAGATCGGGAAACATTGAATAAAACGCCGTCTTTCCATCAATTTTTCAAAACCGCGATGTAGATATCCGACATGTGTTTTGCAATCCATCACTTCATCACCCTGCAAAATCAATTCCAAAGACATATTTCCGGTAATTCCGGGATGATTTGGTCCTTGCCACACCTTGATGAATTTGTGGCTATTTAGATCAATCTGATTTGTGCCGTCAGGATTTTTGGCAGGAAATTTATCGCGATATTTATTTTTCATTCGGATTCCTCCGGATACAATTTCTTCTTCATATATTCTTGTGGATCATTTGTAGATCTGCCGGGACGCGGAAAATATGTTTTCTCGGAATATTTTTTTGTGTCGAAATCGCGGCGGTAAGGTGGTATTTCCTGCCATCCTTCCAAAATAAACGGTTCATCGACGCGCGGTGAGCCGGGAAAATCGATGCCGAACATTTCGTGCAATTCGCGCTGATATGTGGCAGCAGTGACCCACAAATGGTGGATCGACTTCATTTCTGCTTTTTCTCTATCGAGCAAAACTCTGATCCCGATATCTGCTTTAATTTCGTTGTTATTCAATAGATATGTGAGTTGAAATTTTCCTGCTTCCAGCCAATCAACAGCAGTCATAATGACAAGATGCGTGAAACTTTCGTAATGATTTAGCTGAGTGATGAGCGGAACAGCGTCGGTTTTTTCCACGGTCAGGAAAACTTCATTTTCTCTTTGCCAGACGATATTCGATATCTGAAAATTTTGTTCCAATCTTTTTATCAATTCTTTCATATCAATTTTTCCTTTTACCAGTTGTAATCTGGCATATCCCAATCTTTGATGATCTGTTTCTGATTATTTTTATACCAGTCAAATTTTTCAGCATATATGTTTGCGCCTTCGCCTTTTCCCTGCTTGATCAATTTTTTCAATTCTTCGAAACCAGCGAGAAGTGATTCAGGACGCGGCATACAACCCGCAATATAAATATCGACAGGCAAATAATAATCTAAGCGATTGATCGTGTTGTAGCTGTCCCAATACATTCCGCCATTGATTGTGCAACTGCCCAGCGCAACGACGTATTTTGGTCCCTGCATCTGCTCATAACTGCGGATCACACGCTTCAGAGTTTTCACAGAAAGATAACCAGCGATCACAAAAACATTTGATTGTCGAGGAGTGGGACGCCATTGAATTCCATAACGAAATGCATCGAAGCGCGGCGTCATCAAAGGACGCATTTCGATCGCTCCACAACCCGTTCCAAAACCTAATATCCAGAGAGATTCAGCCCGCGCCCAGTCCAAAAATTTTTCAAAAACGGTTTTACCCGGTTTATGAATTTTCGGCTTCGCCTGACTGAAATAATCTTTCATCGGATCAACTTCAATTTTTTTTCCGTCAGGGGTTGTGACTGTTCTTTTTTTCAGATCTTTTTTATCCATAATATTTTCCTTCAGAATAATAATGTTGTGATGAAAATCACGACTGCGCCAAGTGGTAATGCATATTTATAGAACCAGCGGATCGATTGATCGACGCGAAATCGAGGAAAAACTACCGCAACAAAAACCGACCACATATAGATTAAAAATATTTTGATGATGAGAATGAACCAATTTGTTGCTCCACCAAAAAAGATATTCACAAAAAGGACAGTTTTTGCCATTGGAAAAATGGAGCGATTGGTCTGCAAAATTCCCAGAAAAGTGCTGTGATATTCGGTGGGAGGTCCGATCGGAATTTCTTGCGGGGCGAGAACGACGTCAAAAGGTGAGCGCATCATCGAGCCAAGATAGGCGACCATTCCCAGAATTGTGAGAAGCGGATTTGTTATCATCGTCCAATTGGCAATTCCGCCCTGCTGTGCTGCCACGATCTCTGAAACAGAAAATGTTTGATATTGGATGGCAATTCCCATGATCGCTATCACGAGTGGAATTTCGGCAGCTGTAACTTGTGCCAGACCGCGGCTCACACCGATGGCTGAATAGGGATGACCACCTTCTCCAGCTCCCAAAGCCATGCCCAAAGCTCCAAAAAAAATGAAATAGAGAACGAGAATGATATCTCCAGAAAAAGAAAAGTTCTGAAAATAAACAGAGCCAAAAATTATCGGAATGAACAGGAAAACACCTAATCCGCCGGTTAATCGAAAAACAGGTCCCAGATAGAACATAATGCCGTGTGTGATCGAAGTGCGCAAAGAATAATTTTTTATCAAATCGATATAGGGCTGATAGAAACGAATTCCATAGCGTTTTCCCACTCTTGCTCCGATCTTCCGCACAATTCCTTGAATGAGCAGACCGATATTGAAAATTATGAAAATCGAAAAAAGAGCATAAAGTATTTTAACTGGCTGAAAATCAATCATTTATCCTCCGAAAGTAATATAATAGACAGCTAATACAAACAGCAAAATGTGCAAAATGTAGGTTTGACCATTTCCCGTATAAAGACGACGCACGAAATCTCCTGATGAATGAAAAAGATCGGACATTGTATCCCAGAATTTTGTTACATAAGGTTGTGATAGAGAGCCCAAAGCTTTTTTATAATGAGCAAAAAAGTTGTATCCGACATGTGTCAATTCGGGACGGGATGGACGTTCTGCGGCATAAACGATATTGAATTGTTTGACCTTTTGTGCTTTTCGATTCAAGAAGAAAAGTAGAAGGAAGAAAATAGCAAAAATTCCACCAGTGATCATGAATATCAACCCACCGTTCCAATAACCAAATTGTGTGAACGCGCTTCCTTCATTCCAGATGAGCGCACCTTGGGGAAATAGTTCTTTCAGAAAATCACCGACTGGCTGCAGAATGAAACCAGGATAAACCGAAAACAACATTATTGCGAAGATCATAATATATTGCGGGATTAGAAGTGCGATCGGTGCTTCTTTTACTTGTCGATGATTGTCTTTTAATTGTCCCAGAAAAACTGCGTAGATCAAGCGGAAACAATATAGGAAAGCGATCAAACCACCGATTATCACGACCAATCCTTGAAAATACCAACCTTTTTCCAAAACCACGTTATAGATCATCCATTTTCCAGCAAAGCCAGAAAGTGGCGGCACGCCAGAAAGAGCAATGATCCCGATCAAAACTGAAATGAAACTCAGAGGCATCTTCTTGATGAGACCACCCATTTCATACATGTTTTTCGTTTTGACGCGCATAACGACGCCGCCGATAGCAAGGAATAAAAGCGCTTTGAAGAGAAAATGATTCAGTGCGTAGGTAATGGAAGTGAGCCAGCCCAGATGTGTCATCAAAGCTAATCCAAACAAAACATAGCCCAGATTCCCTACGCTGGAATAAGCCAATAATCGCTTAGCATCTTCCTGGTAAATTGCCATCAGATTCCCCAGAAATACCGTGATCGCACCCAGCCAGCCCAGACTATAGGGTAAACTAACAAAACCGATCTTTGCACTGTGGATCGCCGACATCAAAATGATCATTCCAAACATTCCAGCTTTCAATAAAATCGCTGAAACCATAGGAGAAACGTCAGTCTCTGCTTCACCATGCGCGCCGGGCAACCAGATGTGCAATCCGATCGAAGCCATTTTCGTCAGAAAGCCTAATCCCAAAAGAAGATAGATCGTACCGACTGCCTGGGAAACATTTGCTAAAGAATCAAGTGCTAAGCTATTTCCATTTACGCTGAAAAGCAAGCCAAAACCAAGAAGCATCGCAAAAGCACCACCGACCGAAAAGAGCATATAGCTCAAGGCATGCGGTTCGGACTTTTTCCCGCGGATGATCAAAATGTATGAACCCAGCGTCATTATCTCCCAAGACGTGAACAATTGCAGCGTTGTTTTGGAGATCAAGAGTCCAGCAAGTCCAGCATACATCATCGCTACGAAAGGATAGAAGCCCATTCTTTTGCCTTTTTTGATATAGCCGGGGATAAGCAATAAAACTCCTCCGATCAGAAAAATGACACCAAAAATATTTTTATAGCCTGCTAATTGAGGAAAGATCAGATAGGAATAACAGGCGGTTGCGGCAATCGTCAGCGTGTTTTTTATCCAGACTGGCAGAAAGTCTAAAATAAACAGCAGGAAAACGAAAAGCATCGGTAAATATAGTATGTTCAGGTTGTTTCCTGCAAAGATCAAAGTGGAATAGTAAGCACCCAAAACGAGAATCAGCAACATAAAAATTATGATTGGTAATATTCGTGAAAAATGAATGGCAAATTTTTCTTGAAATTCTCTTTTCAAAACTTTTCCCAGCCAGCGCAGAAGATAGATCGCTTCCAAAAATGAACCTAACAAAATGATCACGATCCAGAAGATCATCCCTTTTGCAGCAAGAGTCATGACGAGTTGCCACTTTGCAAAGAAGCCGGGAAATGGCGGCAGACCGATCAAGGCAAAAATGAATGTTCCAAAGGCAAAGAGCAGAATTGGACTAGTGCGCAATGATGCCCAATCTGATAATTTTTCCTTTTTAATTATGCCAGCCAGCCAGAAAAGACCTGCTTTCGCCAGAAAATGATTCAAGAAAAGTCCGCCTGAGATCAGCCAAACAATTTGAGAATCGCGAATGAAACCAGCTTTGATCAAAACAACATAAACCGTCATGATCAAGCCGATCTGTCCGATCGAAGAATATCCGAGTAATCTTTTGGGATTCTCTTGTTTTAAAGCAAGTAAATTTGAAAAGAAGAAAGTGGCTAATCCGATACCAGCAACAGCAGTCAAAAGATTTTCGTTCATAAGCGGAGTAAGCTTGAACAAAACGAACAACATAGCAGCAGAAATTCCTGACGCGATGATAGCAACGACACCGCTATTCACAGATTGATAAACATCGAGCGCCCAGCCATTTGCAGGAAAGGGTTTCAATTCGATCATAATTGCAATGATCACGAGGAAAAGCGCAATAATACCGGTTTTCGTTGTAAGTAATCCAACGCTTGAGATCATAGAATCAATATTCAAGGTTCCGCTGCTGCGATAGAGATAAATCGTTCCAATCAGCAGAAAGACTGAAGCGATGCCGCCAGCGATCATATATTTGAAACCAGCTGTGAGCGATTTCAGATCAGAAGAAATACCGATCATTGAATAGGTAGCGATCGATGTTATTTCCAGAAAAACGAAAAGGTTAAAAAGATCGCGTGTCATGATCAAACCATTAATTCCCATGATGATCATCAAATATAAGATGAGCGAATAAACCGCTTCGGCTCTGAATTTGCGAAAAAGATAGATTGCGGAAAGTAAACCCAAAAAATTTGTTAGCGAAGTAAAAAATGCTTCGATCAATCCCATTTTCAGATTTATTGATACGGGAGGTTTGAAGCCAGCAGTAAATATGATGAGTTCTTCTTTTCCAGATAAAAGAGAAATAAACCAGCTGCCAGAAATATAGACAAAACTGGCAAGAGCAAGGAAAAATAGAAATAATGACAGATTGCGGCTCAGTTTATCGAAAAGCGAAAGTAAAAAAGCAAGTCCGAGGACAATGACAAAAATATAGATCGGATCTACCATTTGAGCTCCTTGAAATCTTTGATCTGTAATGAACCTTTTTTCTCATACATTTTGAAAGCATAAACCAGCATCAATGCGGTGACAGCCAACCCGATAACAATCGCCGTGAGCACCAGCGCTGAAGGAATAGGATCAATTGCGCGGGAAACAGCTTCTGCTTTGGAAAGTGTCGCATCGATGATCGGAGCGGTGCCTTCTTTTCTAAATCCGATCGATAAAATGACCAGATGAATCCCAGTATCGACGATGGAAAATCCGATGATCATTTTGATGATATTCTTTTGGGTGAGCATACCCCAAATTCCAATAAAGATCAAAGCGAATCCAAAGATCGTGATCAATAACATTGCTTACTCCTTTTTGTGAAATTATTTCAAGATTCTCATCTCTGTAATTTCGTTAAAATACCTACTAATTCAGAGCCAACTTTCAATCCGACAAAAGAATAGATGAAGGGAATCGCTCCGGCGCTGAACAGTCTGCCAAAATCTCCGAGCGGTAATAAACGGTTGTCTAAAAATCCAGCTGCGAGAAAAATTCCCAAAAGACCGATAATAACGTAGAAAAATCCTGAGAGTGATTCCACCCAGTGCAAAATGAGATAATTCATTTTCCATGAAATTTCTGCCAGCATCAATAACAAAATTCCGGAAGCGATGATCACACCACCTTGAAATCCACCACCTGGCGTCAAATGCCCGTGTGTGAATATAAAAATCCCGTAGAGAAAAATGATGGGGAGAAGAAATGCACTACCAGTTCGCAAAATTTCTGAAGCTTTCCTGTTTGGAGTTAAAGAAATTCGACTTTTTTTTCTGAGCAAAAAGCCGATTCCTGCTGTTGCAATGAAAAGAACTGTCACTTCGCCCAGAGTATCCAATCCGCGATATGATACGATCACAGAAGTCACCAAATTTGCTGAACCGAGTTCATCAGGTCCTTTTTCCAGATAATATTTTGCCAGATCGGGAATTTGTGAAAGGATTTTGAATTCGCTGATCAAAGGAAAGATCATATAAAGAAATAATATAAGGATGATAAAAAGAAATATTTTTCTAACCATCGTCATCTCCTTTGAGTTTGCGGATGCGGTTGATCGTGAAAAGAAAAACAACGGTTGTTAATCCGCTGCCGATCGCTGCTTCCGTCATTGCCACATCGGGAGCTGCCAGAATCAAAAAGAGAACGCTTGCCAAAAGACTGATCACACCAGCACTGATGATCGCAGCGACAAGATCTTTGAGCTGAAGAGCGAGAATGGCAGAGCTCAGCATCAAGATTCCCAGCACAAGGATAATAATTATCGTCATTTTCTATCTCCTTTTTGGCTGTCTTTTTTCAAATCATCTTTCACAGATCTTTCGGTTAATTTGACTCCAATATGATGAGCAGCTCTTGCCAGAGCGTGGGAAGAGATCGGATTGGTGAAAATGATGAATATGATCAGGATGAGAACTCGCCAAAAGCATAGGCCTCGATAGCAACCGATCGCCAATCCAAAAAGAAAAAGAATGCTGCCCAGAGTTGTAGCTTTTGTTCCAGCTTGCATGCGGTTGTAAAGATCTGGCATGCGAAATATTCCCAGAGCTCCCAGAAAGAGAAAGATCGCTCCAAATAAGGTTATGAGTGATCCAATTAATTCCATCAAATCCCCCTTTCCAAATAACGCGCCAATGCTACGATGCCGATGAAACTGATCAAACCATAGACGATAGCAACGTCCAAATAGATAACTCTTTTTGTCAGAAAACCGATAAAACCAATAACAGAGATCGTGATGATGGTCATCGCATCGAGAGCGACTGTGCGGTTTGGAAGATCAGGGCCCAAGATCAAACGCAAAAAGGTTAAAAACAAGGCTATCAGAGAAACGATCGCTGCGATATGATAGATAATAGCGCTCAAAATGCACCTCCAGAAAAATTGATACTAACCAAAGATCACCTCCAGATATTTTTCAAATTTTCTCACGATCGCTTCCGTCGCAGAATTAATATCGGGAGAAGTTACATCAATCCAATGAATATAATAATTCTCATCCTTTGTTTCGACCGTGAGCGTGCCAGGAGTCAGGGTGATCGAATTTGCCAGCATGATCCTTCCCAGCTTGGAGCTTAATTTTGTTTTCACTTTGACGATGCCTGGATTGATCGGCAGTTTAGGATCAAGCACACGTCTGGCGACATCAAGATTTGATTTGATAAGAGCGATCAAAAAGATGAAAATGTAGAGTATTAAAAAGTAAAATGATCTGAACGAGATATTGACCTCAGCAAAGATCTTTGCTTTGGAAGAGAACTGTAGTGAGAGAAGCAAAGCTGTAATCCCTCCAACGATGAGCTCTTGCGGATCCGTTCCTGCCAGAAGCAGCCAAAGAACAAAGAGCAAGAGAAAAAGGATCAAAGTGCCTTTCCAAATTTTCATTCTTTCTCCTTCGCGATTGCGATTTTCACTAATTCAAAAAAATAGTTCATGACTTCAGCAGGTGCTATCTTCAAATTTTCTTCCGTTAGAATGCTTGATGGTAGGAATCCAGAAAAATTTCCCCAGATGATGATAGAAATTTTTTCTTGATCTATATCTTGGCGGATCGAACCATCTTCGACGCCTGAATGCAGCATTGCGGCAATCAATGAATTTATCTCTTTATTTGTTTTCTTGCAATTTTGAAAAATCCTTCCGTTATCAGGACAATGTTCTTTGTGTTCACGATAGGACAATAGTGCTTTGTAATGATCTTTTTGAGATTGGCTAAAATTGATAAAAAGTTTGCCGAGATTGCCAATTTTCTCCAATCCCGTCAATTCAGAATTTCGTAAAAGATTTTTCATTTGAGAGACCAATATTTTCAAACTGCGATTGAGAATTGCCATACAGAGTTCATTTTTGGATTGGAAATAAAGATAGAGTGCGCCTTTACTGAGCTCTGCTTTTTTTGCCACATCAAGCATTGTGGCGTTTTCGAACCCGCTGGAAAAAAAAACTTTTTCAGCTGCATCGATAATGCTTTCTCTTCTTTTTTCTTTTTCTCTTTCTCTTCTTTCGGCAATTCCCATTATCGCTCCATTTACAGTATTTTGAGAACGTGCGGTCAGAAAATGACCAGCAGTCATTTTGTGTCAAATGTTTTTTTAGAGCCTGAAATTATGTGAGACAAATGAAACTTATCTAAAGCGATCGATGAAGAAATGGAAAATGCAGAAATTAAGGAAAAATGTATTTTCTTTTCAATCTGAAATTCTTTAATTATTCATTTTAACTGCTCCACTTCCCCATCACCATCCTTTGTTGTTTCGATAAATTTCTGTTGATATATTTTTTAATTCACGAAATATAATTTCTTGACAGATAAAACATTATATACAAATTTTTGTTCCGTTCATAAACAAAGGAGAATCAATGAAGAACAGAGCTGCTGAATGCAGGGTAAAAGACCAAAAATGTTTTGCTTTAAGCTTCTATTATGA
>JAGYMQ010000066.1 GCA_018400535.1 Candidatus Cloacimonadota bacterium | reverse complement strand
AGGTCGCTGCCATCACTAAATCTTTTTTATTTTTTGAAATAACAATATTATCTATTTAACATTTTACGGTAAAAAATTCTTATCAACTCTTTCATCCTTTGTTGATTCTTGACTGAATTTATCTTTTTTCCAAAAAAAATTATGCATCTCACTTCTCAAGTAAGGCTATGTCTATACAAAAAATATGCTATCATAAAGAAAGAAATATTATGGTCAATTTAAGCTTAAAAATAGATATGTAATTAAAATAAGTCTGATCATATTCCAATATTCCACTTGACACACAAAAGAAAAATTCAACATTATTTCCCAAATAAAATGCTGTGATAATGAAAGTTATGATTATTCGTAAATTATTTGATCAGCAAAAAAAGAGGTTTGTATGAAAAAGTTATTTATTCTTTTTTTCATTTTTTCCATTTCTATTTTGAGTGCACAAGCAACAGGGAAATTAGCTGGTAGAGTATCTTTCCAGGAAACAGACGAGTCAATCGAAAACGTGAATGTGATGATCGATAAGTTAGGGATTGGGACAACAACGAAAAATGATGGAACCTACATTATCAGGGAAATTCCAGTGGGCGATCATCTTGTCGAATTCAAGATGGTCGGTCTGAAAAAAGTTACAAAATCAGTAACGGTCAGGTCAGATGAAACGACAATTGCCAATGTCTATTTGGAACGTGAAGCTTTGAGGATCGAGGATGTGGTGGTGAATGCGAATCGGGCGATAAAGCGTGAAACTCCTATCGCTTTTGCAAATCTTGATCAAGAAGAAATTTCCGATAAATACACAACACAGGATATGCCACAATTATTGGAAGATGTACCTGGACTTTTTGCTAACACGACTGGTATTGGAGATGCACAAATTACGATGCGTGGTTTTGAAGCTGATAAAATTCAGGTTTTGATCAACGGTATTCCGGTTAATGATCCCGAAAGTCAAAAAGTGTATTGGAGTAATTGGACTGGATTATCGGCAAATGTAAAAAGCGTGCAAGTGCAAAAAGGGGCAGGTTCTTCTCTTTATGGTTCAGGTGCTTTTGGTGGATCTTTGAATATTGAAACGATGGGTTCTGATCCAGAACGTGAATTCACTATTCGCTCTTCTTATGGAGACTATCGAACAGATTCAGACGTTGCAGATGGAAAAGGAGGAATCACAGATTATGATCCTTTTAACTATAATGTATTACTTCGCTATAATTCAGGCAATCTGAACGGTGGGAAATTCAATTATAGCTTGATGTTTGAACGAAAAAGAGGTGATTATTATCTTACTGGCACAAATTATGATGGCTATTCTTTTGGATTAGAGACACAGAATATATTTGAGTTTCTTGGAACACATACGGTAAATAGTAGTTTCATCGGAGCTCCTCAAGAGCATAATCAAGTATATTTTAAATCTGATCCAGAATTGATGGAAACCTTGGGCAGGAATTATAACCGTAATAATCATAAATATCAGGAAAATTATTATTTCAAACCACAATTTTCATTACGAGATAAATGGAAAATCAATGATGAAATGCTTGTTATGTTGAATACCTTTGTAACAAAAGGTGATGGTGGTGGAAAATATTTGAACCAAGATAAATTCGATGTGAATACAGGTGAAATTCATTATCACGATGGATTCTTGGATTCTGATAATCCGGCTGCTTACGAAGATCTGGAATTCGGACAACATGCGCTTTATCTTTATAATGAATACAAGCTAATTGTTGAAAACTTCAATCCTGTTGACACCGTCTATTTTGGACCAATTCCTGTTGAAGGACCAACTTACAAAGGTGAATTGATAAACGGTAACGGAGCAGATTTTTTCGATAGCCGCTATGATTATTCTTGGCGAAATAATAGCATCAGCGATCATTTTCAATTTGGTGGTAATACATATTTTGATTATCAGATGAGTCCCCAATTTAATATGGTTCTGGGAGGTGAATTGCGAAAATGGCATGCAAATCATATAGGAAAAAGAGAGAATTTCCGTCATCTCGGAGATATTATCGGGTATGAAGTTGATCCCGAAACCGGTGATTCTACTGCTGTTTATGATGTCGAAACTTATGAAGAATTTCAAAAAACTTATGATTATACTTCCGATGTGCTGAATTTTTCTGGTTTTGCCAGGTTAAAATGGAAATTAAATGAAATGCTGAATTTTATGGTGGATGGGCAATGGGCGCGTTATTCTTCCAAAGTAAAAGAAAATCCCATCGAAATTTATGATCTGAGCACTGGCGAACCTACAGGTATAACTTTTTTATCGACGGAAGACCTAACCAAAGTGGTAGATCAAGATACTGTTCCCAAATTTGAAGATGATGATTATAAAAAAGTTTACAGCTTTTTTTCTCCAAAATTTGGTATGAATTATAACATTTCTGAATATTTTAATTTTCGTAGTAATTATTCCATCGCTTACAAAGAACCCAGAACTTCTGAATGGTATGGATATGACGGACCAGACACACGACAGATGTATTCCAAAAATGTTATTATGATCGATACTCTCGGAAATTTTTATAATAAAGAAGTTGAGTATTTTTATGGAGAATTAGAGCCTGAAAAGATAAACACACTCGAATTCGGCGTGGGATATGACGGCATTAATTTTGACTTTGATATAAATTATTATATCAGTGATTATTATGATAAAATCGAATATGTTAATGTTCCAGTTAGAGAAGAATTTTATCATGTCGAGAACGATTCCATTGAAGTTAATGATTACGACGCAAGTCTGGTCATCAATGCTGGTGAAGCAAGACACCAAGGTTTGGAACTTTCTTCGAATATTGAATATGATAATGCTGATGCTTCCGCTTCATTAACTCTTTCTCGTAATCGCTGGACAAAGATGAATGTCGAAGAGATCTTTGATAATTCAGCTGAAGAGATGGAAGGAAAAGTCGTTCCTTTCTCACCTGAAAAAATGGCAAATTTTGATATCGGTTATACTTTCAGAGAATTACCCTTATCTGGTAAATTCAGAATTGGATTAACCGCGAAATATTGGGATGGCTATTTTGCTAATTACGAAAATGAATATGTCAGCAATTATGTTTGGGATGGATCAGAATATGTGCCTGAACAGGAATATTGTCTAACAGAAAATGGCAATTATGTAATTGATGCAGAAGGTAACTATGTGGAAGTTCCTGAAGGAGAAGGAAATTATTCTCTACAAACAAAAATGACCAGTTCTGAATTACCTGCTTTCATCGAGTTTGGCTCAAATCTGAAATATACTTTCAAGATCGGCAAGAAAGATGCTTTTATCCGCCTGGATCTGAACAACATTATGAACAAAAAAGATAACTATTTATCAGCAAATGTGAGGTCTGATTACAATCGCGGAATATTTACTGAAGATGGCACATTCATTGATGATTATCTGACCGGAAATGATTATATGTATGTTACGCCAGCACCATTATTTAATATTTTCTTGACGATGGAAGTAAGATTCTGATTGAATTTCTTCGGTATTAAAAAAGGGAAGTGAAAATTCACTTCCCTTTTCTTATTAACTAAGCTTGGTTAATTTTCTTCTGACTTTTCTTCTTTCTTCTCTTCTGATGTTTGTTCTTTTTGTTGCTCTACGTCTTTCTCCACCAATTCGATCTCGATCCTTTTGCTGCTTAAAACAGGATAAAAATCGTTGATATAATCTAAAATCGTTTCTTTTAGATCAGGATTCTTTTTCAGAACATCAGGCGAAAGGTGAAAAGTCATAATAATTCTATGGAGATTCATATTAAAGTCGAATTTTGGTTTTTCGCCTAAAATGTTTTTCAGATATTGAGGAAGGGTTTTGCTGAGCTCAACGACAGCCTTGATTTTGCGAAATAGCGTGTATCCCAAAAATCCGATCACAACCAAAATGATATAGCCACAAATTTTCTTAAATCCTTTGCTCATAATAAAACCCCTTTATTCGCTATTTATTTTAACAGAATAACTTTCTTTGTGCTCGTGTAGTCAGCATTATTCTTTGCAGATTCCAGTTTGAAAAAATAGACGCCACTACTAACTGAACGACCTTCATCGTTTGTTCCTGTCCAAACAGCTTCATGAATGCCAGCAGCTTGATTTTGATCAACAAGAGTTCTGATCTTTTCACCTTTGATATTATAGATATTAATTGTCACAGCATCATTTTCTGATAATTGATAACGAAGAGTTGTTTCAGGATTAAAAGGATTGGGATAGGCACTGATGATCTTGGTATTGGGAGAAAGTAAATTGTTTTGTGCAGAAGCTTCCTGGCTCATATCATCTGGTGTGCGCGGATTCAATTCATATTCATCATAGGAGAAATTAACCACTCCTCGCAACATTGCCCAGGTATCATTAACATTGATCACAATTGGTGGTGTTACAGAATCAAGATAGAAAAATCCATCATCCATTTGCGCTGGTGTTCCAGATGCATCAACGACATACCATTCGCCATTATTATTTTGAGCCTGAGTTACAACTACATCATGAATTTCAGCTAAAACACTTTCATATGCTTCTTCTGAAGCTAATTCATCTGTAGTTAACACTACTGGATCAGGAACAGGATTTCCACTACTTAATAGTGTTACGTCATCGACCCAACTTAATTCTGTAAAACCATAGTATTCAGTAACTTCTGCTGTTACTTCTACTTCGTCGCCTACAACTAGCGTCGTGTCTCCAGACATATAAACATAAATTCCGTTCCAAGCGCCGCCATCGGGTGAAGATATAAAGAAATTATCATTATATCCCTTAAAACCGATTGCGGTTACAATCCCTGTCACGGTTACTGTTTCACCTTCTAATGGGGAAGGATAATAATCATCAGGACCTGGCTCTGTAGTGTATTGGATATCATAGATAGTGGTCGCCCAGATAGTTGAAACCAATAAAGACAATAAAACAGCTAAAGCTATTTTTTTCATTTTAACCTCCAAAATTTAATTTTACTTATTCCGCATATTTTATCACTTTCTGCTGTCAAGTTTATTCTTTTAATATTTTCCTTTATAAAAATCATTTTACAAATCATACTATATTTTACATAACATATTCAAATATTTTGATTTAACAAATCTTTTTCCAAAATATCTTGGTTGATCGAAAAATACCAATTGACAGCAGATAGTATTTCCAATCTTATAAATTCATTCGAAAAAAATGTTAGGAAAAGATTATGTGTGGCAGATTTGCACTTTACAGCAGTTTTCAGTCTATAAAAGATTATGCTGATCTTCTTAATGAATTGGGAGATTATGAGCGAAATTATAATATCGCACCGGGAGAGAGTATTCCAGTGATCTACAGAAATGAAATGGGCAATCAGATCACTTTTCGGAAATGGGGTTTGATCCCTTTCTGGGCAAAAGATGAAAAGATCGGCTATCGCTTGATCAATTCTCGGGCAGAAACGATCAGTGAGAAACCTAGCTTCAAATATGCTTTTCAAAAAAGACGCTGTTTAATCCCCGCAAATGGTTTTTTTGAATGGAAAAAGCCGGAAAAACAACCTTATTTCTGTCGATTAAAAGAGCGTGATCTTTTTTCTTTTGGAGGAATTTGGGAAAGTTGGAAATCACCAGCAGGTAAGATCGTCAAAACGTGTTCAATAATTACGACTGAAGCAAATTCCAAAATGAAGAAAATTCATCATCGAATGCCACTCATTCTAGAAAAAGAGGATGAGTATCGGTGGTTGACAGCCAATTCAAAAAATGTTTTGCATAAAATGTTGAAACCTTTTGATGAGGGGAAAATGGAAATTTATCCTGTTTCCAAAGAAGTGAATTCTCCCCAAAATAATTATTCAGACCTAATAACTGCCTTATGAAATCTGATAATTTTCATTTAAAGATATTTATGTTTTTTCTTTTGATGGCTGTTCTTTTCTCCTGTCAGCAAAATAATTATTCTGAAAAAGAGCCGAACAACACCATTTCTAATGCGACTTTGATAGGATTGGATCAATCGATCAGCACTGATCTGAGCGCAGAAAATGATATTGACTATTTTAAAATTTCGTTGCCCAGACAAGGTTATCTGGAAATTAATTTGCAAGAATCAGAAAGTGAAGTCCGCATCAATTATTTTGATTCTTCTGGTCAAATCCGTTCCTGGCAATATTTGCCTGATGCCGTTTTCATCGAAAAAAAGGGAATACATTATTTTACTTTGAAAAACGATTTGGGGAATTCAGCGGGTCAAGTACAATTTCTACCGAGATTTATCGCAGAATTCGATCCCACAGAACCGAATAATTCCAGAGAAAATGCTTTCGAAATGACCTTGAATAAACCGATCCAGACCGCGATCTTTCCTCGTTTAGATCAAGATTGGTTCAGCATCGAGCTTGCTGAAAAAGGTTATTTAAAAACATCCACAAAAAAAGTTCAAGGTTTGCGACCTGAAGTCTATTATATTTATGAAAATGAAAAAGAAGTTCATAGAATTCGCAATTGGAAATATTTGCCTGACGTCTGTCCTGTTCGTAATCCAGGTGAATATTTTGTTTTTTTACACGATGCTTATGATGATGAATTTTCCAAGCAACTTTTTGAATTGGAAATGAACTTCATTCCTGAATTTGATCAATATGAACCAAACGATGATCTGCTGACAGCAAAAGCAATAGTTTTGAACGAGACAATAAAATTTTTCATTTTCCCGCGAGATGATCACGATATCTTTCGATTTTCTTTGGAAAAGGACGCAGATATTTTTTTAGAGCTCACAAAATCGAGCGAGATCCAGATCGAATTTAGATTCCAGATAAATAGAAATATCTCTGAATGGATCAATCCACCAGCAGAATTTTTCGTTCCCAAAGGTGAAATATATCTGGAATTCAGAGGATTTGACGATCGATGCTGTTCACAAGAAGAGCAGGAATTTATCATAAAGAAGATCGGTTTATGATATTTAGTCGATGATCTCATTCAGGAGTTTGCTATGATCAAATTCATCTCTTTTGCAAAAGATATCTTGGAAACTGCTCTCGCTGAAATCTCTGGTGAAGATAATCTTCTACTATTTCCCACTCATCAAAGTAGGAAAGAAGCAGAGCGGCTCTATCAACAAAAATGGAATTTCACAAGAACAGAATTTCTCACGATGGAAGAATTTAAAGATTCGCTTTTCCCTTCATCATCTCCGATCTTGAGAGAAGAAAAACGCATAATGGCTTTTTATCTGGCTCTTGATCAGGAAAGTAAAGATCAATTCCAGATAGAAAATTATTTTCAGGCAATTGAATTGGCCTATAATTTTTTTGGTTTCTGGGAAGAGATCGCAGAAGAAATGATCGCAGATGAAGATATTGCCGATTTGCTCAGCCAAAAACTATCTGCTCGAAATTGGCAGCAAAAATCTTTTCGATCACTGCAAAAGATCAAAGAGAATTATTATGAATTATTGCAGAAAAAGGGATTCAACGACCAGATATTTTGTCGAAATATCGCGAAGATCAAGAGCAAAAATAATTACAAAAAGATAATTGTCGTGAATCAATTTTATTTTACGAAACTGGAGAAAGCGATCATCGAGATGATGAAAGAGAAGGTAATTATTCTTTCGCAAATCCCGAAAACGTGTTTTGACGAAAACGAGCTAAAACCACTCAATTCTTTTTCAGCTAAAGATATCCAAGCTTTTGTTCCAAAAAAAATTTTTCAATATACAGCTCAAAAACCTTTGCAAATGATAGCTCAAATGTTGAACGTTTTACCTGAAAATAAATTTCAGACTGTTATCGATTTTAAATTCGATGAACAATCTTATGCGCAATTGCTTTCACCAGAACATTTTGACAAACCACAGAAGATCAAATTCTCCCAAACAAAATTCTATCGATTCTTCCAAAGCATTGCTGAACTTCTGAAATCAAGGAAGCTGGATGGAAAGGGATTTTTGCTGTCCTTACAAAAATTACTGGAATTTGCTTTGTGTGATGATCTTCTCGAGTATTTTGTTTCTTCTGCAGCCGAGCGAGAAAAATTTCGAGCTCAACTTTTTGAATGGAAAGATAACGACCTCCAGTTTATAGATGAAAAATTGATTTCCCAAAATAATGATCTTGCGCAGCAAATCGGCTCCATTTTTTTCTATTTAAGAGATTTTTTGAAAATCAATGATTTGGAGGATCTAAGAAAATTTTTGTTGGAAAAAACTAAGATAACCAGCTTATTTTCGATAGAAAAGACAAAAACAAATATTGAGGAAACTTTTTTTCAAGCTTTCTCTGATTTTCTCTCGATCGCAGAGATCGGCATCGTGCAAGATTGGAAGCAGATCTTTCCCAAAAATACTGCGCTCTCGATCTTGCAGCTGCTACTTTCTTATCTAAAAGCAAAAAAGATAAGCTATCAGATCCCGAAAAAAAAGAAATTTATCACCATCACGAATTTGCAGAATACACGCAATTTATCCTTTCAGAATATTTTCATTTTGAACCTGATCGAAGGAGTTTTGCCTGATCGTAAACACACGCAATTCCTGTTCTCGGAAAATCAGAGGAAAGAGCTGGGTCTGAAATCTTACGAAGATATCACACTGCGTGACAAATATTATTTTTATCGATTATTGACAGCTTCTGAACAGGCATTCCTTTTCACACTTTCCGATCTGGAAGAGAACATCGAAATCAGCTCTTTTTTGGAAGAATTGAAATTGCAAGGTCTCGTGCAGGAAATTTCGGCTGCAGATCCCTATGCTCATCATGAACTTTTTACGCAGCTATTTGGGAATAATAGAAACTTTGTTCAACCGAAAAAAAATCTGGAGAACGATTTCTTTTCTTTTCCTTTTCGGCAAGAAGATTTTGAAAAAAATAAGATTTCACTGACAGCTTATAAATGGCAAAAATTAGAGTATGATCCTTTTAATTTTTATCTGGAATATATTCATAATCTGCGCCAGAGAAAGATCAATGAAAGTTGTGATCTTACCGCAAAATTATTGGGAAATATCGCTCATAAGATTTTTGAAAAGATCTGGCAAAGGATCATCAAAGTTCATAAAAATAATTCCTTCCGACATAATTTCATCTATAACACAAAACTTTATGTACAACAAGCAGTAGAAAAATACATTGATCATGAATTTGAAGAAAAATATTATTTTCCCAATGATTTTTCTGATAATTATTTCCGCCATATTTTCCTGGAAATATTGAAAGACGGCATTGAAAATTTCTTTTATCGATTGCATAATTATCTAAAACTTTCTGATAAAATGATCACAGTTTTGCCAGAAGTTAGCAATCAAGAGGAAAGAGAATATTTTGCTCTGGAAAATTTTTCAATTTTTTTGCGTGGAAGAGCTGATCTCCGCATCGAAACAGATAAAATTTTTATTTTTGATTTCAAGACGGGCAGCGCCAATTATAAAAAAATAAAAAAGTATCGCGAGCAGTTACAGTTTTATGAAATGATCTATTATTTGAAAGATTCACCAGAATTGGAAAACAAACTGGAATCTTATATCTTTTTCATTGAACAGAAACAATTGGAAACAGCAAAGCATAACAAAGATCTCAAACAAACAATGATCGATGTGTTACAAAATATTCTGGCAAAAGGTTTTTCTATTGCCCAAAAAGAAGCAGAATTTGAAGATTTGGATCTAACAAGGCGTGATCTAAACTGAAAAGGTGGCAATGGCATTTCACTTTCATCAAGAGTTTTCTTTTGTCATCTGAAAATTAAAAGAGAAATAGTTTTTTTCCAAAAAGATTTTATCAAAGAGGAGAAAAATGCCATTTCGTAATAAAAGTCACTGGCAATGGCGATATGAGATCGCTAAAGTAATTTGCCATAAACTCGATTTCAAGAAATTTGGTGTGAAAGGATTCTATCTTTTTGGCAGCACCAAAAACGCTTGTGCCGGGCCGCAAAGCGATATTGATATCATTATTCATTTTCGGGGAAATGAGAAACAAAAAGAATGTCTCGATGCTTGGTTAGAAGGCTGGAGTCTCTGTCTTTCTCAGATAAATTATTTCCTTACCAATGAAGAAACAGACGAACTTCTGGATGTTCATTTCGTAACTGATAAAGATATCAAAGACCGCACGAGTTTCGCTGTCAAAATCAGTGCTATCACCGATGCAGCACGCCCTTTGAAGGTGATCGATTCATGATAAATTGTTATTTCGTTTCAGATCTACACGGCAAAAAGAAAAAATATCTCCGTCTATTTTCCAAGATCTATCAAGAAAATCCTGATGTTGTTTTTTTGGGTGGCGATATTTTACCAGGAAATAAATTGTCTTCCGAAAATTTTATTTTGGATTTCTTATTCCTGGAACTGAAAAAATTGCAACACAAAATGAAATTGCGCTATCCAAAAATATTTATCATTCTGGGAAATGACGACCCGCGCACTAATGAAAAAGATATTCTTGAAGTGCAAAAAGCAAAATTGTGGTCTTATGCTAATGAGAGGATATATAACTTTCAAAATCATCAGATCGTCGGCTATTCCTACGTTCCGCCTTCGCCCTTTTTGTTAAAAGATTGGGAAAAATTCGATGTTTCTCGGCATGTCGATCTCGGTGCTGTTTCTCCCCTCGCCGGCTACCGATCAGTTCCCAAAAATGTTGTGCAGATCGAATATGAAACGATCGCCAGAGATCTGAAAAAATTATCAGAAAACCTGGAAATGAGAAATGCTGTTTTTCTCTTTCACGCACCACCCTATCAAACGAATTTAGACCGTGCTGCCCTTGATGGCAAGATGATTGATCACGCCCCTTTGGATGTCCATGTCGGCAGCATTGCGATCAAGAATTTTATCCAGACAGAACAACCCAAATTAACACTGCATGGACATATTCATGAATCTTCGCAAATAACAGGAAACTGGCAGGAAAAAATTAAGCGAACTTTTTGCTTTACTGCTGCTTATGATAGTCCAAAATTAGCAATTGTGAAATTTGAACTGAATGATCTGAGTTCAGCAGAAAGAATTTTATTATAAAAAATGGAGCGATCATGAAAAAGAAAATTCTCTTTTATCTTTTTATTTTTCCACTTTTACTTTTTGGACAATGGAGCAACGATCCAGCAGAAAACAATGCGATCTGCGATCTGACAGGTGAACAAGCGATCCCGAAAGTCGTGACAAGTCCTACGGGAGATACTTACATCAGCTGGTTCAGTAATGATTCGGGAAATTATGACGTTCGTCTGCAAAGACTGGATGCTGAGGGAAATGAGATCTGGGATCACAATGGCCTCCTCATCAGTGATAATCCTGCTATGAGCTGGCTCACTGATTGGGATATGACAGTCGATCAGGAAAATCATGCGATCCTGACTTTTCAAGATATTCGTAATGCGGGAAATAATAATATCTATGCCTATCGCATTTCACCTGATGGCTCATTCATCTGGGGAGATAGTGGTCTGGAACTTTCCAATTCGACTACTTTCGATGCATCTCCCAAAGTGACAGTTACATCCAATAATAATTCTGTGATCGCATGGTCAGCAGAAAACGTTATTATCCTGCAGAAAATATCGCCAGATGGTGATCTATTATGGGGTGATAATGGAATTACAATAAGCGGAACAAACGATTTTACCTGGCCTCAACTACTCCCAAGTGATAATGATGCGATCTTGCTAAAATATTTCGAAGATTCTGGTTTACCATACGCTCCCACTCGACATGTTTTTATCCAAAAATTTGATTCAGATGGAAATCCTGTCTGGATGGATCCTACGATCGTTTCTGAAGCTGGTGGGATCTCGGCTTGGACGCAGATATTTTCAATGGTTCCTGATGAAAATAACGGCTGTTATATCGCCTGGCATGATGATCGTGATAACGATATGGACGCCAGCTGTTTTGTCCAGCACATAAATTCTGATGGTTCAGTTTCTTTTACACAAAATGGTCTGGAACTTTCTTTGCAACAAAATAGCGAAAAATTCTATCCGGAAATCGTTTTTCAGGAAAGTGATGATATCATTTATATTAGTTGGTATCAAACAGATAGTGATCAGAATAATTATGGAATATCTGCTCAAAAGATCGATGCAACAGGAAATCGAATTTGGGGAGACAACGGAGCTACGATCCTGCCTGTTTCTCCACTGGATGTATTGCCTTTTGCTGCTCGCAAAGCGGAAAACGATTTTATTATTTTCTATCTGGAAAGCAGCAGTGCTCTGAATTCACAAACAAAAGCAATCAGGATCGATGCGGAAGGAAATTTCGTCTGGAATGAACAATCCGTAACTTTGAGTTCAGTTCTTTCGGAAAAAGTGCATTCCGTTGCCAGTAAAACATTTATGGATCAGATTATCGTTAGCTGGGAAGACGATCGAAATGGAAATAGAGATATCTTTGCTCAGAATATAAATTTGGATGGAACACTGGGAACAACGATTCCGGTTTTTCTCACTTCTTTTACGGGCGAAGTAATATCTACAGGCATTGATATTAATTGGTCAACTTATGGTGAACCAAACTTAATTGGCTGGAATATATGGAGATCAGAAATCACAGCTCAAGACTCTTTTCTCATAAATACAGGGTTAATTCCTGCTACGGGTTCTCCTTCCACGGCAGCTGACTACGAATTTCTGGATAATTACGATTTAGAAATGGATCATACCTATAGCTATTGGTTAGAAAGTATTTTGGAAGATACTACATCATTCTATTTTGGTCCGGTCAACGTAGAGCTTCCTATTGTGCTTAATCCACCACTGAATGTTAATATCAATTTCAACACGGGTTTTGTTAGTTGGGAGCTTCCTGAACCTTATCCTGGTGCAGAATTGGTCGGATACAATCTTTATCTAGATGGAAATTTTATCGGATTAATGAATCAAATGAATTACACGTTACAAAATTTAATCAACGGTCAGTTATATACATTGGGAATCAGTGCTGTCTATGAACAAGGTGAATCCGATATTATCACAGCTGGATTCATTTATAACGGAACAGATGCAAATGATTATCTCATTTCTGTCAGAAAATCTTTACGAAATTATCCCAATCCTTTTAATCCTTCTACGACTATTGTTTTTTCTCTCACCACCGAAAATACAGAGAGCACGGAGATAATTATTTATAATTTGAAAGGACAGAAAATCCGCACTTTGGAGTGCATCGACTGTTTCGATACTGCATCATCTCAGATTTTGCATTCCATAGTTTGGAACGGACACGACGAAAATGACAAACCCGTAAGTAGCGGAGTTTATTTTTATCAATTGGAAATGGATGGAAAACCTATTGCCAGCAGAAAGATGTTGCTAGTGAAGTGAGATGAGTGAGGAGTGAGGAGTGAGGAGTGATAAAAAGAAGAAGAAATTGCAATATGTGAAAAGCAAGAAATCCTTTGCAGTTCCCTTTTCGTAAAAAGGGAAACGTAGAGAAGCAAGAAGAATGGGGAGATAGGAGATAGGATTTAGGAAGAAGGAAGAAGGGAAAAGTTGAAAGTTGAAAGTAAGAAATCATTTGTCATCGTGATTTATTTTCAACACCCAACACCCAACACCCAAAACCTTAAACTCTATTTATTCTGCCATCCTGTGCAATTAATTTTGTCATCCTTAGCAATTTACCTTGTCATCCTGAGCAATTTACTTTGTCATCCTGAGTATTTTATTTTGTCATCCTGAGCAATTTAACTTGTCATCCTGAGCGGAGTCGAAGGATAATAAAATGGGGAAAAGGGAAAAAGGA
>JAGYMQ010000065.1 GCA_018400535.1 Candidatus Cloacimonadota bacterium | reverse complement strand
GTTGGGGAATTATCTCTCGATCACAAATTTTCTTTTCATTTTTAATTTCCTAAATGTTTTCCCTTTAAATTTTAATGAGATTGGCATCGTTGGCGCTTTAAATATATCAAATGTTTTCTTTAATTTATCTATTTGTGGATGGTAAAGATGGGTTAATGATCTTCTTCGATAAAGACGGTACATCCAATTTATGGGTACCTTTGCCAAGTTTTATAGCCGCAGTTCCTGATCGGAGAGATTCTCGGCTTCATTAGAAAGCAGTTTCTTTTGTGGCATTTCTCTGTTGGGTAAGTCTTTAATCTTCTTCATGAATCACTTCCCAATGGCCACCCTTATCTGGCCCTATTCTCTTTAACAGTCCTTTTTTTTGTAGAGCATTCAAATTATATTTAACTCCACCTTCTGTGATACCATTAATCACACCCGCTAATTCTTTTCTACTTGCTTTTGGATGCTCAATAAGATAATTAAGAATCTCTCTTTGTTTCTGGGTAGTATTCTGGGTAGTATTCTGGGTAGTTTTCTGGGTAGTTTTCTGGGTAGTTAGCTTTAAATCTACATAATCCAGCCCATTGATATAGATTGGATCATCATCAACATAAGTGCTCCAACCTTTAAATATTTTATCAAAACCATAACCGGCAGTTTCGGCCAACTTGATCACTCTGAACATTTTAGCTATCAATGGATTGCGTGGTTGGGAGATATCTGATTCTCTTAACATTTTAAGCTCTTTTGGCAGACCACCAGGATTATAAAATTCTATGTGATCTGTGAATACACGTACTCTTGGCTTAGACGTACAAAAGTAATCTGCATGCATCAGCATATTTACCAAAGCTTCACGAAGAGCTTGTACATGAAGGAGTTCTTCTGTTGCCATTCCTTCAGCAGTCATTTTAAAGGGAATATCAATTTTCTGCAATAATCTGGGATATATAGCGAAATAATATTCAAAGATATTTTGCTGTTGATCTAACCGGAAACTGTAACGTTCCGGAGCATCATCTAATGAAGTACCAGGTATCTCGAAATAATCTATTCTAAAATCAGCTATCAATTCTTCTATTTTTTCTGCTTGCCCAAAGAAAAGTAATCCAGCTATTGTCACTTTGCCTTCTTTAGTAACCTGCAGCTTCTGAAATAATTCGTCCACAGACGAAAGATTATATGGATGTGATGCATTGATAACGGAAAGATAATTTCTATATCTTTTGATAGATTTCGGGTCCAGGGCATCAGTATTATAAGTAGTAGATTCACGGTCTTTTGTACCAAAAGCCTGATCACGATACATGGCATCGATTTCTGCCTGAGTAGCTCTTTGATCTCCACTGGCTGTTCTTATAAAAGTATTCTTCACATTATTGTAGTAAACAGGTTTTCGGGCTGAAACAGTGATGTAAAAAGCTAGCACAGTGTTTTCTTCAAAAATATATTTCTTGCATATCGGATCGATCCTTACATTGAATTTCTGGTTGGACCGTAAGGTCGTTACAAAGCTCTGTTCTATTTTCTCAGGATCAGTTACGCCATTTATCGAATATTCATTTCCTTTCTGAGAGACTCCGAATATTAGCCAACCACCTCCGGTATTAGCAAAAGCGCTTACTGTTTCCCAGCTGTTTTTTGGTATTGCCTTTTGTGCTCTCTTGACTTCAAAGTCTTCCCACTCTATGTCCTGTAAGCGTTTTATCAATTGTTCTTTAGTCATCTAATTACTCCAAAATTACACTTCATTTCGGTATCAACTCCATTTTAGTTCCGTTATGACTCTTGTCCCAAAAATTAAATTTTAAATTATTTAGTAAAGAAAATTAAACTTTTCTCAAAGAATTTAGTATTTAATGTTAACTTCGACCATTCTGCAACAAAATGCAAAAATCTCGACTATTCTGCAATTCGTTTATGATTATTTGAGAAGTTTAACTGATATAAATTGCTACAAATGTTTATTTATCTGCAGCTTTTCTTCTAAACCATTTGGATAACAAAACGTGTTTTTTGTTTTAATGAATTTTGGATTCACTTTATGGATTATGCGATGATGATTGGGACAAACAATTAGCAAATTATCGGAATCATTGTTATAACTTTCCACAAAAGGAATTATGTGATGAGCTTCGGCGATTTTTGCATTATATCTATCAAAAAACTCCCTGCCACAGATCTGACATTTATGATCGTATATCTGTTTTAAATTTGCGATCAAACCTCTATCCAGTTGTCGGACTTTTTTTATGATCGCTTTCTCTTTGATCGTCGAACACTCATCGATATGTGAATAATTTAATTGGAGCTCAGCCGTTTCCTCATCCTGAACATCTACGAAATCTTTGTGATATAGATTTATCTCATTAGCCTTAAAACACCTGTCATAAAACCTGTTCTGTTTATCTGTACTGTACAAGGCAAAATACTCTTTGATATTATCGGGGATCATATTTACTCGTGGAAATCTGTCAGTTCTTTTTTTTTGCTGTTGCAACCAATCCCAGGTGGTTTTGAATTTCCCTTTTAGGAAATCGGAAAATTCACTTCTCCCATACATTATGCGAATTATGGGAACATGATCGAGATATTTTTTTTGATTGAACTTTTGGTTCTGCAGTTTTAATTGGAAAGATCTTTCAGCAAAAATAACCTGGATAGACGTGCTCTTACCCATAGGAAGTTCTTCAGAAAGATTTGCCTGAACAGCATCCTGAAAGTGGCTGGGTATCGGCGTTCCTTCACAGAGTATCGATTTACCGACAGGGTATTTGTTGATTAGCATAACTCTATATTTCTATAAAACCGATTGATTGTAAATATTTGTAAGTTGGGTTATAAAATTCGGGTAATCTTGTATGATCTTCTTCATCACCTTTAGGAACAACAATAACCATACCTTGTCGTGCTCGTGTCAGTAAAACTCTATAAGCATTTATTTGATAAAGCTTTCTATCATTCTTTCTAATATAATTCCACTTACTTCCTCTAAATGATCTGTGTTCCCATCCATCATCAGAATATCTAAAATCGGCATCCCAAGTAACACAAACCCAATCTAGTTCTAAACCCTGTATATGAAATTCTGTAGCTACTGCTTCAAGATAATAGGATGATCTGACATCTTCTTTTCCATCAAGAAACCAATGAATTGGGTCCATTGGTGATTTTACGTCAATACAATAAGGTTTCAAGCGCTCAGCTTGAGATGATACAATCAAACCATATCTTTCTGTACCTCTGGCTTGTTTCTTTAACCATCTTTTTGCTTTCTTCAGTTCTCTTGTAATAACAATTGGATACTTATTATCCAGTGATTTAAGAGTTTCTCTTGCATTTCTAGTATCTATATCTAAGATTTGTTTTACCAATAATGATACATTTTCAGCTCGGAAAGAGCGCATAGATACAGATAAATGTAGTGAGTCTTTAAAATGGACATTTTGATTATTTCTTACTTTCTCTAAAACTTTTCCAGCAGCATATTCCCTGTCAGTTAACCTTGAAGATATATAAATATTCCAATCTTTAAAAGAATGATTAATAGAGTTTATCCATTCTGCAATTCCGGCTTCACCTGTATGTATTTCTTGTCCTCCACCTAATAAGCAGATGATTACTCCCCAATCTTTGTGTCGATTAATACAGGAGATAAGAAACTCAGATTCAGATTTATTAAAGTTTGGCCAATTCTTTTTTCTTTTCATAAAATCGTTAGTCTTAACTAAATTCCATGCTCTTTGAGCTTCATCAAAAATAGCTACATGATCAATTGGTGCATTCGAATCGATTAAGTATGCATCACGATAATGGTGTACATTTTGGATAAACGCTTTCACTCTACTTCTTGCAACTTTCTTTGTAATTTTATTTCCTTTTTGCTTTTCTTGTTTTTGTAGGTCTCTAGCTAAGGCTTCTTGAAGTATATTTACTAATGGCCCATTTCCCGAAAGAAAAACACTATAGGTATTCTCATTCTGATCTAAATGATTTGTGGCTATATTAAGGCCTACAAGAGTTTTTCCTGAGCCGGGAACTCCAGTGATAAAACAAATTGATTTTTTTTTATTTTTTCTTGAATAAGTAATAACCTTTTTAATCTCTTCTGTAGTTTTTGTTAGATTAATCGCACTAGCATCGTTTCTAGAAATCTCTTTAACAGAATGTTGTTTATACAAAGCTTTTGCAGCTTCAATTATTGTTGGAGTTGGACAATATCTTCCATTTCTCCAATCCTCAATGTCAATATTTTCTTCATCACTGAACTGCAATACTTTATCTAAAACTTCTGAGAATAAGTCAACACTACTTTGAATGGGAAAGAGTAACTTGTCATTTTGTGGTGTACTAATAATTTGAAAATGTTCAACTTTTGCTTTGGTTGATATCAAAATAGGCGCAATTAATTTATTATGGCTTGGTTCGTGAAAATTCTTTAAATCTAAAGCATAATCCCAAACTTGATCATATCCATATTTTGTAAAACTCTTTTCATTTACCTTGAATTCAAGTACAAAAATAACAGATTTAATCAATAAAACTACATCAATTCTCTCTCCCATACGAGGAATAGAATATTCAAAAAATATAACTCCTGTATAGGATTGTAATACCTCTTTTAAAATTTTTATTTCTTCAATCCAAGCATCTCTTTGAGATTGATTTGTTGTAAATTGGTTATTCCTAGAAAGTTGTCCAATTATCTCATTTGTCGAAGAATTAACAAAACATCTAATTTTATCTGAGTAATAAGCTCTTTTCATATTTTATTCATTTATCAAATATTCGTTTTAAAGTTGATTCTCTCAATAACATTTACTATAATTTGTTGTGATATTTCAAACAATAGTAAAATTTTCCGGTTTATTTTTCTCACAATCTTTTCTATCTTAAAAGATAATTCAATAGTTGTTTTGAATTCTGCCATAATTTATCCATATTTCAAATATTATTATTTTTAATTATTTTTTAATCGAATAAAAGTTATCATAATATGTTTTTTGATATGATCCCTATTCACTCCCTCATTTCCAATCCACTTTTCTTCAATTCTTCCACCAGTTCTTTCATCCACATATCGGTGTTATCTATTTTGATATATTCGAAGCCGTGGTAATCGGCGGGGAGTTTGACAGATTCATCATAAAGAGCAAAAACATTTTCTCTGCCGAAGGTGCCGATGAAAATACCAAGTTCGAGAATGACATTTTGTTCGGCGATGAAGTGTGGTTTATGCGAGTAGGGAGCGGCAACGTTATCGGGCGTTAGCAGAGCGATGGCTTGTTTCACTTCTTTTTGTTTCTGGATCTCATCGACGAGAGTTTTTCCAGCTGCTGCCAATTCGTTCAAGACAATAACTTCCAGACCGAGATTTTTGAGGAAATGCAACAGCGTGAATTTTGTCTGACAATCTGTTCCATGAATAAAAAACACCTTTTTTTTCGGTATTTTTGTAGTTGATCTTTTATAAAAGACATCGAGGCTTTGTAAAATAGACTGTAGTTTTTTTATTCTTTCATCAAGGTTTTTTTGTAGCTTTTCAGTTTTTTCATTCAGTTTCAGGTCGGTGAGTAGGATACCGCCGATATTCCAGGATGATGAGGCATAATCTTTTGCCACAGTATTTTTTTGGAACATTTTTTTGAGGATATCATAATTTTCACTATTCCATTGATTGAATTGCTTTTCGATCAGTTTCCAGGCTTTGATCGAGTCTGGCTTTTCTTCTTTTAACTCATTTCCCTGCGAAATGCGTTCTCTGAGAATCTTTTCAGCTTCCACTGGCTCGAAGTTCAGAACAATTGATCTTTCCATTTTCGCCATAATTCCTCCTACAGAATTCTCGTCTCAAGCAAGTTTGAAAAAAGTCAAGGTGCAAATGATTATTTTTTTTGGAAACATGAGCTGTCAATTTCTTATAACTGCTTTTAGTCTATCTGGAAATTGGAAAAATTGCAAAGCATCAAATATATTTTTGCAGATGATATCGGCAGCGAGAATTGCGCTTTTGTGAGCTGCTTCAGTTTGGATAACCACGATGCCCAGTTTACTTTCTTTCAGCATCAGATGGTCATTGAAACCGTTTCCGATCGCGATGCAATTTTTCTTTCCCAGGATATTAACATAATCTCTTTTTTGTTCTGCTTGTTTTTGCGCAGAGATGATCTTTATTTTGAATTCTGGTAATTCTTTTCGCACAGAGCCAAAGGTATCGGCGGTGATAATGTGGATCTTCAGTTTGGAAGATAGCTGATGCAATTTTTCTTTGATGCCTTTGATCAGTTTTCCGTCAATTGCCAGCGTTCCATTGAAATCAAGCACGAGATGTTTGATCGTGATCTTTTCATTTTCGTTGATAGGAAGCGTCAGCATATTATTCTCTGATGATCTTTCCTTCAGCCATCACCATTTTGGGAAAGGCAGATAGATCAAAAGGATCATTATTCCAGACGATCAAGCTGGCTAATTTATCCTTTTCAATCGTTCCCAATTGATCATCAATTCCCAGTATTTTCGCATTTTTTTTGGTGATGAGTGAAATAGCATTTTCTTTTGACATTCCAACAATGAGGAAAAATTTCAATGAATCTCGTAGATGTGGCGCCCACACGACCGGATGATCTGTCATCAAACCAAAATCAGCTTTGGAATGATAGAGCAATTCAGCATTTTGATAGTAAGCATGCAATAATTCCACTTTTCCTCCGATACCGCCGATCGGACCATAAACGATTGGGATTTTATGTTTTGCCAGTTCATCAAAAATTTCTTTATGATGGACATCGCCAGTATGATCAGCAGTTGCTTTCAAGCCATATTTTTCCACGAATTTTATGAGATAAAGCACATCATCTTCTTTATGAACGTGGATCTTTGCCACTTTTTTTCTGTCTAATAATTCGAGGATCGCTTTGTCTTCGTTGTTGAATTCCAGCTCATACTCAGTTTGGACAAATTGCAATTTTTGGTCATAAATATTTTTATTGATCTTTTTTGATTTCAGATTTTCATCCAGATCCAGAATTTTCTTTTTACGATTTACTTCAGCTTTTTGTTTTTTGGCTAGAACCTTATCGAATTTTTCTTCTAAAAGAGAATAGATCCCCATTCTCGTATTCGGTCTTTTACCTTTCCATTCTGTTGTAGAACGTGGATTATAGCCCAGAGCCATTTTGTAGCCATAATCTTTTATCAGGGCAGAATTGCGAAACTGGGCAAAATTGCGGATGACCATTGCTTTTCCACCCATCAAATTTCCGCTACCGGGAACGATACAGCTATAAAGATTTCCAAAATCAACAGCATTTTGCAGGCTGCGATCATCAAAATAGATGCTGTTGAGGGGATCAGCGAGTGGTAGGAATTGATCGAGATAATCGTTTCCTTCTTGTTCGACATAAGGCTCTGCATCGCGGAACATTCCGATGTGAGAATGAGCATCGATGAAGGCGGGAGTGACGATCCCTTCAAAATCTGCTTTCAAATTCTTTGGTGTGATATCAATTATTTTGTTATTTTCCACAACGATAAATTTGTTTTCACTTTTAGAAATGCCGTCATAAAGCAAAGTTGCTTTGATAATTTTCTTTTTTCCCATAGATTCCTCTCATCATAATTTTTTTCGTTTGCACATAAATCTGAAGACAAATAAAATTGCAAGGAAAAAAGATATTTGTTACGTCAAACTTCTAATTTATCCAAATCCGATAGTTTCACTTTTCCCATTTCACTTTCCCTTTTTTCTTTTTACATTTCTCATCGATCCCCACCTCCTATCTCCTGTCACCCCATTCTTCCTGCTTCTCTACGTTTCCCTTTTACGAAAAGGGAACTGCAAAGGATTTCTTGCTTTTTTCTTTTCCTTTTTCCCCATTTTCTTATCCTTCGACTCCGCTCAGGATGACAAGGTAAATTGCTTTGGAGAATAAATGATTTCTTACATTCAACTTGTAACTTTCCCAATTTCTTCTCCCTCTCCGCTTGTGGAAAGGGAGAAGGTGAGGCCGAAACAAACGATTTCCGCTAAAGAAAAGAAACCACGAATTTACGCGAATTAACACCAATTTCAAAGATCGGAGAACATCTGATTTACAAATTGAAAATTTAAAATTTAAAGTTTGCCCTGTTCTTTTTCCTTCTTCCTTTTCATTTCCCTTCTCCCTTTTCCTTTTTCCCTTTTTTCGTCCTTCGACTAAGCCTGTCCTGAGCGAAGCCGAAGGGCTCAGAATGACAAGGTAAATAGCTCAGGA
>JAGYMQ010000064.1 GCA_018400535.1 Candidatus Cloacimonadota bacterium | reverse complement strand
TGTAATTATCCAAATCCTTTCAATCCATCAACAACTATATCTTTTTCTCTCACCACGGAAAGCATAGAAAACACTGAGATCATTATTTATAATTTGAAAGGACAAAAGATCCGCACTTTGGATTGTATCGACTGTGTCGATGCTGCATCATCGCAAATGATGCACTCCATAATCTGGAACGGACGAGATGACAATAACAAACCGGTCAGCAGCGGAATTTATTTTTATCAATTGAAAGATAATGAGAAACCGATCGCCAGTAAAAAAATGATGCTCTTGAAATGAAAATCCAGCAGCTAAAAAAATGCAATGTGCCAAAAAGAAATTGGGCGAACGCAGAACAAAAGCTTACTCAGATTTATGCTAAACATTACAAAATAGATAATCAGCTCAAATTTTCCTGGTAAAGATAGAAAAAAATCAGATAAAAAATATCATTTCGCTAACTTTCTCAAAAATAACTAATTAGTGAAAATATCGGAATGAAAATTGCAATTGATTACTCAAATATAATTGGAGGTTTTAATATGAAAAACATTGGCTTGATTTTATTAATATCTTTCCTATTCTCTTTTTTACAAGCTGAAACTCAAACAATCGAATACACAGATAGTTGGGGAAAACAAGGTTACACTTTGCTCACAGAAAATAATTCTCAAGTGAAATTGAACTTTTCTTTGCAGAATTTCTTCTTAGAAGAATTGACCCTCGAAGATGCTGAATATCGCACGATTGATATCCCGGGCAATATTTTACCAAATGATGAAGGAATGCCTGATCTTCCAGGAACTGCTCGTTACATCGCTGTTCCGCAAAATGCAGATGTTCGCTTGAATGTTCTAAATTATCGAGTGGAAAGTTTACGCAATATTGAGCTGGCACCTGCACCACGTATTCCTTGGGAAAATGAAGACGGGCCTTTGGAATATCGCAAAAATGAACAGATCTATTCCACCAATGCTTTTTATCCACAAGAATTTATCCAGCTTTCTCAACCAACCGAAATTCGTGGCGTTGACGCCATAATTTTGGGTATCACACCTTTTCAATATAATCCCGTTACAAAAGAATTATTGATCTATCGCGATATTGAAATCGAAATTGAATTTCTAAGCAGTAATGGAAAATTTGGCGATGATAGATTACGAAGTCGCTGGTGGGAACCAATTCTTCAGGATGTTTTTATCAATTATAGCTCTCTACCACCAATAGATCATCAAAATTCCACAAGCCATCGCGATGGAGCAGAATATCTTATTATCTGTCCAGACGATCCCACCTTTCTTGCGTGGGCAGATTCCATCAAAGTTTTTCGCCAGGAACAAGGCATCAGCACGGCAATAGTCACAACCACAGAAACTGGTGGAAACAATGTTTCAGCGATCGAAAATTATATCGATAATGCCTATAATAGTTGGGATCCCGCTCCAGCAGCAATTCTCATTTTAGGAGATTATGGCACTGGTAATAACGCGGTCGTTTCACCGATCTGGGATAATTATTGCGTTTCCGACCATATTTTTGCAGATGTCAATAATAACGATATGGCTGATATAATTTTGGCTCGCATGACAGCACAAAATGCAGATCATTTGGAAACGATGGTAACTAAATTCATCAATTATGAGACAAATCCTCCGACCGATCCCTATTTTTATGAACATCCGATCACCGCTTTGGGCTGGCAAACCGAACGCTGGTTTCAAATTTGTTCAGAAACAGTTGGCGGTTATTTTTTAAATGTACACGATAAAGTTCCAACCAGGATCAATGCTGTCTATTCTGGAAATCCAAATTCTGATCCGTGGTCAACCGCAACGAATACAACGACTGTTCTCAATTATTTTGGACCGAACGGATTGGGTTATATTCCTGCATCACCTTCTGAATTAGGCGGTTGGACTGGGGGCTCGGCCACCGAAGTGATCAATGCGATCAATAATGGAGCTTTCATATTGCAACATCGTGATCATGGCTATGAACAAGGTTGGGGTGAACCTGCTTTCAATAATACTCACATCAATAGCTTGACCAATACTGATCTCACTTTTGTCTTTTCTATCAATTGCCTGACTGGAAAATATAATTATGGCAGCGAATGTTTTGCTGAAAAATTTCATCGTCATACCTATAATGGAGAAAATGCTGGAGCTTTAGGCATCATCGCAGCTTCGGAAGTTTCCTATTCCTTTGTTAACGATACTTACGTTTGGGGCATGTATGATAACATGTGGCCAGATTTTATGCCCGATAATACTGCAATTCCAGAATCTCGCGGCATGCTTCCAGCCTTTGGCAATGTTGCTGGAAAATATTTTCTCCAAAGTTCTAACTGGCCTTACAATACGAGCAACAAAGAAGTGACTTATAATCTTTTCCATCATCACGGAGATGCTTTCACAACTTTGTATTCAGAAGTTCCGCAAAATCTCACTGTGATCCACGATCCTGTTCTTCTCGGTGGTGTGGATAATTTTAGTATCACTGCAGATGAAAACGCCTTTATCGCTCTCACTGTCGATAATGAGATCATTGCCACTGCTGAAGCTACCGGCACTCCAATCTCCATCACGATCCCACCACAACTTCCTGGTTCTGAGCTGCTTATCACGATCACAAAACAAAATTATTTCCGCTATAGACAAACAGTGCCTGTTATTCCACCTTCTGGTCCTTATGTAGTCTTCAACTCAGTCGAATTGGATGACAGCGCTGGAAATGGAAACGGAATCGCCGAATTTAGCGAAGCAATCAATCTGACAATTGAAATGGAAAATTTGGGTTCGGAAGATGCAACAGATGTAGATGTAACAATAGTCACCGCTGATGATAATCTCATAATTGCTGACAGCACAGAAAATTATGGAACGATAGAACCAAATACATTAGCGAGCGTAAATAACGGCTTTGAAATTGATATCAATGATAATATTCCTGATGAACACAACGTGATCTTTCAAGTCAATGCCACAGATGGAAATGAAATTTGGACAAGCTATTTTTCGCTGATGCTTTTTGCTCCGATTCTTTCCGTGGGCGATATGACAATCGTTGATGATACAGGAAATAATAATGGAGTTCTCGATCCAGGTGAAAATGTCCAGATCGAATTTCCAATTCAGAATTCAGGTCACGCTGCTTCACCACAAGCCTTTGCTTACCTTAATTGTAATACACCAGGCATCACCATCTCAAATGCTCTGATCGATATGGGAATTATCGCGGCAGATACGATCCATACTGCTGTTTTTGACGTTGCAGCGGATGCGAGTATCATTTTCGGAACTCCGATAAGCTTGAACTTTGAGCTGATCGCTGGCGAATATGAAATAATTCAGGATTTTTCCACGCAAGTGGGAATTTTCCGAGAAGACTTTGAAAATAGTAATTTCGAAGATTTTCCCTGGGAATTTGCTGGCTATCAGATCAGTTGGCCCAATGTAGATCCGATCGAAGATTTTGATATCGTGGATACACTTCCGAATACCGAATGGACAATTGATACTAATGAATTTTATCATGGAAATGCCAGCGCAAGATCAGCAGATATTGATCACGATCAGGCTTCATTCCTGCAGATCACTCTCGATATTCCAGAAGATGACCTGATCAGTTTCTGGTATAAAGTCGCTTGCGAATATAGTCCTTCCCAAACTTATTTCTATGATGGTTTGATCTTTTTCATCGATGATGACGAAGCTGGACGCTATCAACCAGAAGAAGATGGCTCTTCGCCCTGGACTTATGCTGAATATCCTGTGGAAGCAGGAACGCACACATTCACCTGGGCTTATGTGAAAGATTCCAGCGATGGTGGAACTTCCATTCCCGAAGATTGTGCCTGGATCGATTATATCACTTTTCCCAATATGACTCCACCGATAACTGGAACTTTAGCTGGCGTCGTCGATCTGATCCCTTCTGGAAATGTAGAAGACGTCCAATTGCAAGTGGGTGCGATGATCACAAATCCCGATGTAAATGGAAACTATTCTTTCTCGCTTCCCGTCGGAATATATCAAATAACCGCATCATTAGCTGGCTATGAAGAAATAACTTATGAAAATATCGAAGTGCTTCCCGACGAGATCACTATGGTAAATTTTGATCTGACGTATTTGACCGCTCCTACCAATCTGCAAGCAGAATTGAACGATTGCCTGGTAACTTTGAATTGGGATTATGCTGTCAGCACCAGAACAGAAGCACCTCGAAAAGCAAAAAGCAGCAAAGATAATTTGAGAGAATTCCAACAGTTCAATATCTATCGCAGTTTTGAAAATTCACCATATGAATTGTTTGATAACACAACAGAACAAAACTATACTGATTCCTTGATGGAAAGCGGAAATTATGGTTACTACGTCACAGCGCTTTATGAACAGGAAAATGAAAGTTCTGCTACAGACGAGATCATGGTCGAATACATCATCACAAATACCGATCAGAACCAACTTCCACTGGCAAACAAATTGTATCGGAATTTTCCCAATCCCTTCAATCCTGAAACGATGATCCGCTTTGATCTGAAGAAAGCAAGTTCCACGCAATTAACGATTTACAACATGAAAGGACAAAGAGTGAAACAGCTTGTAAATCAGCAATTATCTGCCGGACAGTATTCTTTCATCTGGCAGGGAAAAGATGAATTTGGCAATTCAGTTTCCAGCGGGATCTATTTCTACAAGATCGAAGCAAATGGCTTTATTTCCTATCGCAAAATGATGTTGCTAAAATAGAAAATCCTTCTTAATAAAGAGAAGCAGACGTTGGTTTGACGTCTGCTTTTTTTATTTCTTGCATTTATTCCCAAAAAATAAATCCTGTTCTTTGAAAAAATTCTCGGAGGAATATTAATGAAATTTAGATTTTTGCTGTTTTCTTTGATCATCATTATAGAGTTACATACTATAAATATATCAACTGAACTAACAAAATGGGAAATATCAGATTTTCTCGGTTTTGACGAAATTGCAGATCAAAAAGGAAAGGGCGATATTGCCTCGTCTTATGCGAAACTTGATGAGGAAAAGATCCTCTTGCGCATTACTTTTGATGATATGATAGAACGTTTTCCTGATAATAATTTCCAAGATAATTTCACTCCAGAACATCACCTTTTTGTTAAAATCTGGAACGATAAAAATTCCATGGAAAATACTATCCCCATTTTCCAAAATTCAAATCAAGTGAAACGTCTTCCTGAATTGAATTATCTGGAAATAAAACTGAGAAACAATAAAAAATTTACCAAACAAAATTCCAATATTGCCATAAAAATCCTGGAAGGAAAAAAATTGATAGATTCTTATCGAACAGAAATGAACAGAAATTATCGTGGTGGAAACTGTGCTTTTGTGCATCACGGAAATCAAGGCCTGACCTACACAGAAGTATTCCGCGGGCAATATCCACAAGATGATAGCGGTTTCGATGAAGTCATGGATTTGCATCAAGCCACAGGAATTCCCGGCAATTTCCATATGAGCGGAACACTGATGAACGCCGCAGAATGGCATGATCCCGCCTTCAACGATTGGCTGAGAAATGGAATTTCCAGCGGTTGGGTGACAATGCTCACTTCTGCTTATGGTCAGCATATAATGCCCTTTTTGGACAACAGTATGAATGATTGGTCCGTTAGTACACAAAAAAATATGGTGCAATACATTTACAATTATGATGCAAAAATTGCCTGGGTGCCAGAACGCGTCTGGCTTTCTCCTGATAGTTATCCAAATTCCGGTGTGATCGACTGGCTGGGAGATAATTGGACGCAACACGGCGTGGAAGCCGTCCTGCTGGACGATTGGCCGCATTGCAGCGGAAATTCTTCCACCAAAATTCACTGGATGAACAATAACAGCGGAATCGTTTTGCGCGTAATTCCAATGAATGGAAGTTTTACAGGAAATGTTCATTATAACCCCGATGCAGCAAAAAATCAAATTAACAGCACTGGACAATATGACATTTTAACTTATGGTACAGATTGGGAAGTCGTGGCAGAAATGAACGAACATGCAGGAACAGATTTCCTGGAAAATTACACGAATGTCATTTGGTATTGTCATGATAATTTTCCTGCTACAAATGTATGGAAACTCGATTCAGCCATCGCTAACCCAGATTTTGACGGCTGGGGAATTGATGTGCAAAATGGAACTTATGGCCTCCTCGGTGGAGCAGATGGATATGGCGGAAGCAATAATTCCTGGTATTCAAATTGGGCTTCCACAGCATCACACAGCGATTTTCATGATCCTAGTTGGGATTATGGAACTGTCTGGTGGAATACCTTTCAAAATGTTATAAATGCACCTGACAATAATCTCAATCAATTAGGTTGGTTCACGATGATGACAAATCTTCATGAAACAGGCTGGCATGATGGCGATCCACCTCAGATCAGCGGTTGGATCCATCGTTACGCTTCCCATATTAAAAATGCTAATGTCTATGCCGAAGCTGCTCGCTGGTATAATGGAAATTATGCAGTTACAACCAATGCATTTATGAGCGATATTGATCTGGATGGTGGTGATGAGCTGATCATCCATAATGACAAAATTTTCATGGTCTTTGAAGGAATCGGTGGAAAAGCAAATTGGATCTTTTCCAAAGATTGTAATGGAATAAGCGTCGTCGGCTCGGATAACGTTTACTGGTCCGAAACTGACGGTGATTACAATGAATCTTCCAATAATCATTTTGCTGCTTTGAGTGATATCTCGCCCAATCATCAGCATGATATTTATAGTTTTGCTATTGATTACATTAATGCCGACGAAGTCCAAATTTCAATGTATCATGGAGTTATCCATAAAATTATTCGTCTTCACACAGGAAATGACTACGCAGAAGTCGTTTATTATGTAGGAAATACAGACGTTTACATTAAATCTGGCTGGACTCCAGATTATTTTGCCACGCTTTGGAACGTCAATTGGGAGCGCGTTTGGGACAATGACATTGCCTATATGGGACAGAAAAATGCCAATACCGGTGGAACTGTCGCCTATATTCTGAATAACGGTGGAGCTTCTCATAATGGCACTTTTGAAGGAACTTTTCTCAAAGGTGATGAGATAAAAGGTTATGATCATTTCAAATTTCTTTTGTATGCCGGCTGGACGGATAACGATCTATCGCAATTGGAAAATCTGCAAACATTAAATCTGGATGAGTTTCCGCCGCACCTTTCTGCTGATGCGCAAATATGGAATTCCAATACGATACGCATTTTCTTCGATGAAGCGATCGATGACGTCAGCGGAGAAGATATTTCAAATTATCAACTTTCCAGCTTTTCCAGTTCCTATAATATCGATCACATTGAAAGACAAGCTGATTGGAGCATTTTTCATATTATCCTGCAGGAAAACTTGATCGCAGGAGATTCCGGTGAAATAATCGTCAATGATTTGTTGGATTTAAATGGAAATGCTGTTGCTGATAATTCCACTGCAAATGTTTCTGTTCCAAACGGCATCACTCCACACCAAATATTCATTGATGGTGTGCTGGACTTTGATCCGACCACCGAATTAATTGCTACAGGATTAGATTCGCTTTATCTCACCTGGGACGAAGATTTTCTCTATCTTGGTTTGAAAGAATCTGTGCTCGATGACTCAAACGATCTTTTTGTCAATATTGATGTGGATCAGACAAGTGGTTCAGGAGCAACTTCTGGTTCCTGGAACAGAGTTGATTTTGCGCTTGATTATCTGCCAGAATATCAAATTGCGATAGAAGGCGGCGGCAATTCAATCCAATTAAACAGCTGGTCAGATCGAGGTTGGAGCTATTCTCATTATCCAGCAAATGGCTGTAATTCCTATGAAGGCTGGACAGAGGTTCCCTATACCGAGATCAGTGTGCCTTGGAGCGGTTTGGGAGATCCGACAGGAATTGCGCTCAGCGTGCATCTGACTGAAGAAGATAATCATACCGTAACTGCTATCTATCCTTCCAATAATGAAAGCGGAGATCATCCTGAAATCATCAATTGCTTTATGTTCTATCCACCTGAAATTACTGGAAATATGCCGTTGATGGGATTTGAAACACACAACGTAAATCATTCTGATCTGGAGATTTTGCTACCACCGCAGAATGTGCAAGCAGAAGTGATCAATGATTCGATAAAGATAAGCTGGGAAAATGTCGCAGGCGCTGCTTCCTACAAAATATTTGCTGCTGATTCTCCCTCTCAAGACCCCGGTACTTGGTCGCTGGTAGCAGAAAATATCACAGTATTTGAATATCAATTACCGATCACGACTAATAGGAAATTTTATTTTGTGAAAGCTATTGATTAACAAAAAAAAATTGACAGAATGAGATAGATTTTTTGTCCAATATTATAATTTTGGAGAATAGATGAAAAAATTTGTTTGGTTAATTTTGCTTCTGTTTTTATTAGCTTCCTGTAAACAGGATGATAATCTGCTGAAAATCCATCTCTGGCATCAGATGGAACCAGCAAAAAGACCAACCTTGAAAGAACTAATCTCAGAATTTGAAGAAAAAAACCCCGATATCAAAGTCATCCAGCTGCAAAAAGGCACTGAAGAATTGCGCACAGGATTTCAAGCAGCAGCTGCTTTCACAGGCGGAGGTCCCGAACTCGTTTACGGCCCGATGGATCAAATCGGTCCATTTGAAGTGATGAAACTAGAAGATAGCGAACAAAGTATCATTATGCCATTGGAAGATGTTTTTCCACCGGAATTCTTTGAAAAATTCAGTGACCTGGGAATAGTTCGCTATAAAGGGCATATCTACCAGGTTGCAGATAGATTGGGCAATCACCTGGCTCTTGCTTATAACAAAAAACTTTTTAGGCAAGTGGGTTTGGATGATCCACCCCGCACGATCTCCGAATTGATCGAATATGGTAAGAAACTTACCCGCGATCTGGATGGAGATGGTAATATCGACCAATACGGGATTGTCTGGAATTATAACGAGCCGTTCTGGTTCATTCCCTTTTTTGGTGGTTATGGTGGAAAGGTCTTTAATGAGAATAATCAACCTCTTTTAGATAGTGAAGCTGCCGTGAAAGCTTTTCAGCTGGTGAGTGATATCAAGAACAAATACAAAATAGCTCCTCCCGAATGCGATTATAATATTGCCGATAATAAATTCAATCAGGGCAATGCAGCGATGATCATCAACGGAGACTGGTCGTGGGGAAAATATATCGAATCGGATGATGTGGATTTTGGATTAGCCCGTATTCCGAAGGTGGAAGAAACAGGTCTTTGGTCTTCACCGATGGTCTCTGCAACCGGCTATTCCATAAACTCGAATACAGTACCCGAGAAAATGGAAGCTACGAAAGATCTGTTACGCTTTTTAACTTCTGAATATGCCCAGCAAAAATTCAGTAAAGTCCATAAATCGATTCCTTCTTTAAAAAAACTGCAGCAGGATCCTGAAATACTGGATGATCCGATCTTGCAGATCTCTGCACAGCAGATCGAAGCCGGGCAGCTGATGCCGATCATTCCAGAAATGCGCGCTGCCTGGGATGCGATGCGACCGGCGTTGCAAAATGTTCTGGGAGATCAGATGACTCCCGAGCAGGCGGCAGAATATCAGCAGGAGCTATGCCTGGAAAAGATCGATGATATGTATAGCGGAACAGCAGAAGGTGACGCAACATCAAATGAGTTGAACAAAAATATCTTAACCGGATTTGTGATCCTCATCGGTCTATTTCTAACCTATCTGTTTGTTTTTAAATTCATCAAAGTGCTGCTTTCCAATCCCTATTCCATGCAAACACGCAACAGCAGATTTGCTGTTTTCATGGCACTGCCGGCAACCTTGATCTTGTTCGGTGTGGTCGTATATCCCTTTTTCTATAATATTTATCTTTCCTTTTCCAACATGAACATGACCAATGTGAACAGTGCCGAGATCATGGGGCTGGGACAATACATTAAAGTATTCAGCGAAAATATTTTTTACTCAGTCTTTTTCAAAACAGTTATCTGGACGGTTGTTAATGTTTTCTTTCATGTTGTTCTGGGAGTTTGGCTGGCGATCCTGCTTAACAGGAATCTTCCGGGAAAAGCGATCTTTCGTGTTCTATTGATCTTACCGTGGGCAGTTCCACAATACATCACGGCACTTACCTGGAGGGGTATGTTCATGTCCGACAGCGGTGCGATAAATCTTATCCTGCGGAACATCGGATTGCAGGGAGTGAACTGGCTTTCGGAACCTACAACTGCTTTCATCGCCTGCATTATCACAAATATCTGGCTCGGTTTTCCCTTTATGATGATGATCGCTCTGGGCGGCTTACAATCAATTCCCAATGAATTGTATGAAGCAGCGGAAATGGACGGAGCTTCCCGCTGGAAACAATTATGGAATATCACGATTCCCCTTCTTAAACCGGTTATGGTACCGGCGATCACCCTGGGTATCGTGTGGACTTTTAACAACCTGAACGTGATGTGGTTGGTGAGCAATGGTGGTGATCCTGCCGATCATACCCACATTCTTGTATCCTATGTCTATCGAGCTGCTTTCAATCTTTATCGCTATGGCTATGCTGCTGCATTTTCCATGATAATCTTCATAATTCTGGTGATCTTCAGTATAAC
>JAGYMQ010000063.1 GCA_018400535.1 Candidatus Cloacimonadota bacterium | reverse complement strand
GAGTTTGGTTCCAGCGGTTTCAGCTTCCTTCCTGGCGGGTACCGCTACTACGACCTTGGAACCTTCAGCAATATAAGCAACCTCGGTTACTTCTGGTCTTCTACTGAGAGCAATTCAAGTACTGCCTGGCACCGGTTATTGCACTATGATTACACACAGGTGTACCGGAACAACTACCTTAAGCGTAGCGGGTATTCGGTTCGTTGTGTGCGGTCAGTTGAATAATTTCAGGAATTAACTAATGTTTTATACATACGTTTTGCTATCTAAGAAGGATGGCAAACATTATACGGGATATACAAAAGACCTGAAATTAAGATTTGAGCAACATCAGAATGGGGAAGTTGATTCAACAAAGTATAGGCGTCCATTTGAAATAATCTATTATGAAGCATGTTTAGATCAAGAAGATGCTATGAGACGTGAAAAGTATTTGAAGAGCTATCATGGTCGTATGTATCTTGCTAAAAGGCTCAAATCTTATTCAACCAGACTGCGGGATTAAGATTGTTGACTATTTGTCTATTTGACTATTTGTTTGGAGTAAATCGACTTTGTTTGTTTATTTTGTTCCTACGCCTGAAGGCGCAGGCTATTAGGCAATTTATAACGAGATAAATGTTTGTTAAATAATCAAATAGCCTATCCCTTCAGGGATAGGGGAAAAAACGTCCCGACCAAAAATAAACGCCGTTCACGGCGTTTGGGAATGGTAACGGCGTGAACGCCGTTGGTTTTTTTGGGTTTGTTTATTTTGTTCCTACGCCTGAAGGCGCAGGCTATTAGGCAATTTGCAACGTGATAAATGTTTGTTAAATAATCAAATAGCCTATCTTTTCAGGGTTAGCTCACGAAGATTCTCGTGCTTTTCTTTCAATGATTCTTCTTGTGTCTTGGTTGAAAACAGTAAATCGACTATGTCGATTTTGCATTGACACCCTGATACGCTAAAGTTACAGGGCAAGCAGTCAATGCACTCCAAAAGTGAAATATAGAGGTAAAATTAGATGAAAAAAATTTTTCCTGGAATTTTATTATTGATAGCGATGAGTATATCTGCTTACGAAGTCGGGCAATTCAATCAGACTTTTGTGGATAGCTCGCGAGATAATCGCCAGATCGAAACGGAAATCTTTTATCCTGTTTCTTCAGAATTTAGCCGCGAAGAATTTCCAATTATTATTTTTGGTCATGGCTGGTTGATGAATTACAGCAATTATTCACAATTTGGTAGCGAATTGGTGAGTGCGGGAAACATTGTGGCATTTCCGCGAACGGAAGAAAATTTATGGCCAGATCATCAAGAATTTGCTTTGGATCTTTCGTTCCTTTCCACGGCTTTGCAGCAGGAAAATATGAATGTTGCTTCAGCACTTTTTGGAATTGTCGATTCGCTTTCTTTTGCGATGGGACATTCGATGGGCGGAGGTTGTGCAGTTCTTTCAGCGGCGGAGAGCGATGTTTTTTCTGCAATGATCACGTTTGCCGCTGCTGATACCGATCCATCTGCGATCATTGCTGCAGATAATATCATTATCCCGACGATCACTTTTTCTGCTTCTGCAGATAATATTGCACCTCCATCTTCCCACCAGATCCCGATTTATGAGAATTTACAATCAGATTATAAAGCATATATTTCTCTATTAGGAGAAGATCATCTTGGAATCACAAGCAATAATATTGCTTTTGACCTTATCCATCCTTTTTTGAATTTCATCAGTTCTGGAAACACAAGCTATCAAACCGAATTTGAAATGCTTTTGCAAAATTATGCTCTTGATAATGAGATCGAATATGAATTGATCGACAACGTTTCTGCCAGCGAAGAATTGCAGCTTAATTTAGAAAACAGTATTTGGAATTATCCCAATCCCTTCGATCCATCAACAACTATATCTTTTTCTCTCACCACGGAAAGCATTGAGAACACGGAGATCGTTATTTATAATTTGAAAGGGCAGAAGGTAAAAACTTTGGAGTGCATCGACTGTGTCGATGCTTCATCATCGCAGATGAATCGCTCCATAACCTGGAACGGGCGAGATGAAAACCATCGAACGGTCAATTCAGGAGTTTATGTCTATCAGTTGAAGGCTGATGGGAAAACGATCGCCAGCCGAAAAATGTTGCTGCTGAAATAAAAAAAGCAGATATCGGAAATCAATATCTGCTTTTGATAAAACCATTATTTTCGTCACTTCACCTCGGATCTTCGGTGGAAGCTTTCACACGGTAGAAATATTTTGTTTCATCTGCTTCATCGGTATAAGCTCGCTGCGAAACGATCGTGAGAGGAAGCCCCCAATTGATCGGCTCAGGCTCTGTCGCTCTGTAAATCAGATAGGAATTTGCTCCAATCACTTCAGACCATGAAAGATGTACGGAGTCTGTGACTGAAATAGTCAGGTCTATTTCAACTCCTGAAATATTTTCAGATTCTGGAGTAGGCGTAAACATAAATTCCCAGCTCTCAGCTCCATCGGGAAAGCGTCCATAAGAAACATCGCTGTATTGTTCTTCAAAAGAGAGAGAATCGATGACGGTAGAACCATAAAAACCAAATAAGCCAATTTCTTCGCCACTATTGGAAAGTTTTAAATCAACGTGCAAAACGCCATCTTGAGTGTCTTTATCTGCCCAAAGCATGATACTTTCTCCTGACTGGATCGTTGTTTCGGCAGGATTTGTTGCTGGTATCTGCCACCATTTGGAAAGATCATATATATCGTCACTGATATACATTCCGCCGATATCCACTGCTGTGGCGCCGGCATTGTAGATCTCGATCCAATCTTCGTAATCATCTTCCGGGTCAGTGATTGTGATTTCGTTATCCGCCATGAATTCATTGATAAATATTGCTGGAACAGGATAGTTTACCACATATTGATAAGTCAATTCGTCTATATCTGCCGGGAAAGTGGTGCTAACAAAATAATTATCTATTGCTTCGACGTAGTAAGTCACATTTGTGCCGCTTGGTAGATTTGGAATGTATCCGCCATATACGTCATCATTTGCAGCACCATCACCATGCGCGCCATCATCATACATTTGAGCAGATTGCCAGCCGGAGCCAGCATCATATTTGATGAAAGTGAAATTCAAACCGCTATCATCCGTAATGTAGGCTGTAACATTTACGTTATCAGTATAAGTTGGATTCCAGATATCTTGACTGACATCTGAAATGAACGGCGGCGCATTACTGGAAATATTGGCAGCTCCTGGAGTGAAATCAGGCATAAGTTCCCAGTTATCAGAGCCATCGGGATAGCGACCGTAGGAAATATCAGCTGTTTGCGGTCCAAACGTGAGTGAATCGATGATCGTAATTTCGTCTGATTGGATAAGTCCAATTTGTTCACCGCTACCGGATAATTTGATCTCACAATGCAAAACACCTTGTTCAGAATCTTTATCTGCCCAGAGTATGAGGAAATCATCAGGCTGGATGGTGGTTGAATCTGGAGCGGTTGTGGGAATCTGCCATTCTGTCAGTGAATTAAGATCATCTGTGATATACATACCACCGATATCAACAGCTTCAGTTCCTGCATTATAGATTTCGATCCAGTCATCATATTCTCCGTTAGGATCAGGATATGCGCTATCATTGCTCGCCAAAAACTCATTGATGAATAATTGTGGGATCGTCGATTGCGAACCATTTGTTGAGCCTGGAGTTGGTTCAGTGAAAAAAGACCAATTCGGTGCACCATCCCAGGTTCTTCCTTCAGAAATATCTGTCGTTTGTGGCCCGAATACAAAAGAATCGATCACGGTAGTTCCATCGCTATCCCAGAGATAGATCTCATCACCGCTTGCACCTAATTTTTCTGGAATGTGTAAAGGTCCATCATCTTCATCTTTATCAAACCAGACGATGATGAAACCGTTTGCTGGAATTATCGTTTCGGGATAGCCACTTGGAATTTGATGTGCCTCTTGATGATCATCTCCAAAATGCATTTCGGCCAAATCGACAGTAAAATCTTCAGCGTTATAAATTTCTACCCAGTCGTCAAAATCTCCCTGCGGATCGGCGATCGTTGTATCATTATCTGCCATAAATTCATTAATATAAAGCTCTTGAGCAGAGAGCAAGAAAGATATTAGAACAAAAAGCAAGATGAAATTTAATCTAAACATTATCTCCTCCAAAAAATTATGCTATTTTAGAATTAACATTTTTCCGATCAAATTTTGCTCAGCATTTTTCAATTTATAGAAATACGATCCTGATGACACCGATCGTCCCTTTGCATCTAATCCATCCCAAACTACCTGATGCTGCCCTGCGTTAACTTTTTCTTCCAGCAATCTGATCACTTTTTGTCCTTTTGCATTGAAAACATCCAAGGTGATAAAAGCTGAATTTTGCTTCACGGAAAAGACAATTGTCGTCGTAGGATTAAAGGGATTTGGATAATTTCCTAACAAAGATATATTTGCTGCCATAGAAAAAGTGTGATCATCACTGAAAGCTGAAACGTTTGAAGAATTCGGTGTTGGTTCATCCATAAAAATCCAGTAATCTGTTCCATCGGGATACCGTCCATAAGAAACATCTGTTGTCTGCTCGCCAAATTCAATGAAATCGATGAGCGTGTGTCCGTCCTCATCCAAAAATGCGATATACTCGCCATCTGCGCTCAATTTGAAAGTGGCATGCAAAGTGCCTTGATCGTCATCATTATCGCACCAAATAAGCAAAAAGCCGTTATTATCGATCGTGGTGTTAGTTGGATCATCAGTCGGGATCTGCCAGAGTTCTTCACCGCTATCCAGCAAGAATTTTCCACCCAGATTGATGGTTTCGTTTGTGCCATTATAGATTTCCAGCCAATCGTCATACTCATCAAAATTGTCGGTAATAGTTGTTTCGTTGCTCGCCATGAATTCATTCATGAAGAGTTCTTCATCAGATGGAGCTGGTACATTTGTGCTACCTTGAGTAGGTTGAGGACAGAAAGTCCAGATTGCGTTCGCATCCAATAATCTGCTATAGGAAACATCTTCAGTCTGGATGCCGAAGCTGACAGAATCGACAAATGCTGTGCCTGAAGCATCTACCAGAGCGATCTGTTCTCCATTTTCATTCAAAGTGATCTCACCATAATTATCTTCATCCAATATTAGAACAAGATAATCATAAGCATCGATCTCCGTCCAATCTTCACCGGTTGGGAACTGATAGATCTCCGTCATATAGGCAAAATTATCTGTGAGATACATTCCGGCAATATCGACAGTTTCATCGCTATAATTATAGATCTCCAGCCAATCGTAATCCGTGCTTGGATTTGCCATGAATTCATTGATAACGACTGGCAACAGCACAACACCGAGATCATTTGGTGCACCGGGAGTGAAATCTGGCATAAAAACCCAATTGTCAGAACCATCGGGATATCTGCCGTAGGAAATATCGGTAGTTTGCGGACCAAAAGTTGTTTGATCAATGATCGTGAAGCCATCTTCTGCCGTTAATCCGATATCTTCGCCATCTGCAGATAATTTGATTTCCAGATGAAGAACGCCTTGATCTGGTTCGTCATCTGCCCAGAGCACGAGAAATCCCTCAGCTGGGATTGTTGTTTGATCAGGAGCAGAAGTTGGGATCTGCCAGGCTGTCAGTTCGTCCAGATCATCGGTGATATACATTCCACCGATATCGATTGGCTCATTTTCTGCGTTGTAAATTTCGATCCAATCATCATAATCGCCATTTGGATCGGGATAGGCAAAATCATTGCTCGCCATGAATTCATTGATGTAAAGTTCTTGTGCAAATGACGAAACAACGAAGATCAAAGTCCAAAAAGATATGAACAATAATTTTTTACTCATTTTTCCTCCTTCAGCTTTTTCGCTGATGATTCATTTTTCCATGATCTTCAATACAAAAAGTTTTTCCATCGAATCACTAACAATAAAAAATTTATTATCATAAAAAACTATTCCTTCTGCTTTTGGAAAATTAACATTATAACTTTCGATAAGACCTTCTTCTTTTTTCCAAAAAAAGAGATTTTCATCTTGATCGCTGACCATCCAAAAACCTTCCTTTTGGAAATCAAAATAGATACCAGAATAATCTGCGGCAAAATCCAGAGATATTTCTTCTTTGATAGAAAGATCTTCAGCCAGTTGGATAAATTTGCCGGGATTTTTTTCCTGCAACAGACAGATGTTGGAATTATCATCCAAACCGATTCCTTCCAATCCACTATTATCAGAAGATGTTATGGGAATTTGATGAGTTGAGATCAATGCTCCAATTCGTGAAACATGCAAAAGGGTATTCTCACTTTCATCGCAAATCCACAAAGTATTATCGTCGTGATCAAAGGCAATTCCCTCAAAATCGGAATAACTGGTTTCAATTTGTTTGGAAAAAAGAATGTTACCTTCCAGATCAATTTGATAGATCGTGTGATTATGATCACTAACCGTCCAAAGAGAATTGGAATTCTTATCGATAGTCAAACCTGAAGGTTCGGGAATGTTCAATTCATATTCTGCAATTTTTTCCAGATATTTGGAAACATCTTGCGCTGGTTCATTCACTGAACAGGCGACAAAAAGCGCTGGAACACACAAAAAGACCGATAAGAATCCCAATTTTTTCATTTGTTTTATTGATTACTTTCACCGGGAGTTGGAGTTTCAAAGAATTGCCAATTATCGCTGCCATCTGGCATTCGACCTTCGGAAACATCTGTGGTTTGTTCGCCATAGGTGAGTGAATCAATTATTGTTGTGCCATCAACATCTGTGAGTCCGATCTGTTCTCCACTACCAGAGAGTTTTACGTCTTCCAAGTGAAGAATCCCTTGTTCTGGTTCTTTATCTGCCCACAATAGGAGAAAACCTCCTGGAGGAATTGTGGTAAGATCAGGATCATCTGCTGGAATTTGACTGTTCGTCAGATCTGTCAGATCATCGGTGAAATACATTCCAGCAATATTTTCTGTTACATTTCCTGCGTTGTAAATTTCTATCCAATCATCGAAATCACCGTGTTCATCGGCATAGCAGGAATCGTTGCTGGCGAGAAATTCGTTGATAACAAAGATTGCTTGCGGTTCATTTCCACTACCGTTTTCAGCACCGGGAGTTGGCATCGAAGTGAATCCTTCACCAAAATATTCCCAATCATCGCTGCCATCGGGTAATCTTCCGTAAGAGACATCTGTGGTTTGAGCATCGAAAGAAATAGAATCAATTAATGATATTCCATCAATGTCAGTTAATCCTATTTGTTCTCCATCACCAGAAAGTTTCACATCATCAAGATGCAGAACACCTTGTTCAGGTTCTTTATCTGCCCACAAGACAAGAAAGCCACCTGAGGGAATAGTTGTAAGGTCAGGATTGTCCGTTGGAATTTGGCTGTTAGTGAGATCTGTTAAATCATCAGTCACATACATTCCACCGATATCGATCGCTTCCTCGCTATAGTTATAAATTTCGATCCAGTCATCAAAATCGCCATGATCATCAGAGAAACAACTTTCATTAGAAGCCATAAATTCGTTGATAACAAGTTTTATATCACTACTTTGTGGTTCTGTGATATTTTCATCCAAACTGCAACTAATAAGGACTAATAAAGTTCCAATCGAAAACACCATTATTCTTTTCATAAAACTTCCTCCTTAGAAATATAGCACTGTCATAAAATGAAGATAATTGAAATCGTAGCCATCTTCACCGACAGTTATGTCTTTTTCATTTGTATGAATAGCACTTTGAGACTGATCGACCATCGTGTAATTCAGCTGAAATTTAATGTTTGGATTAGTATACCAATTTACACCAAAAGTTATATTGTTTGCCATTCCACCAAAAATGTTGGCATCTTCTTCAGTAAGGTCAAGATGACTATAGCGCGCTGCCAGTTCCCAAGCACCATAACTATTTTTTGGAATTATCTGACCAAATTCTCCATCTTTGACCGACCATTTTCTTTTTTCACCGGTCAATATCCAGCTGATAAAACCATAGCCACCAGAGAATGTTGCATCTTCTTTGTCAGAATCATCTAATCTGATCACGTCAGCTGTAACATATTCTCCTTGTAGCGAAATATTTTTGAATTGCAAAGCACCTTCCAAACCGACACGAAAGGTATGATCAACGTCTTTAATTTCATCTGTATCCAAAAATTCGACATCACCGATCTTTGTTTCTGGTTCGGATTTGAACTCTGCTTTTTCTGAATTATCATAGGGAGTCTGATAGATGGAAGCAATTCCCGTATGAATGAGCAGATCATTATTTATTTGAGGTGCAATGACCAGTCTTCCAGCAAAGCCATGACCTGTTTCATCGACTTCTTTTTCATATTCTTCTTCTGCAGCAATATCGAGGGTTTGTCCGAAAACCGAGCTACGAAAATTAATATTAGTAAGACCAATTTTTCCCCATTTGGAATATTCCAGAGCCATCTGACGGTCACCTTCGAAAGCTATCATCGGATAGGCGCGTTCGGTGAAAGTTATGAAACGCGAGGATGTTAGTTCTTCCAGGCCAAGGGCTTGTTTGAAATTACCAAATTTTATATGGCTATTTGAGAAACCGATGTAACTAACGAACATATCTTTTTTTTCCACAACCTCTTCTGCTACGTCAATGTCAAATTCGATCAGCCAATTTTTCCATACTTTGGTTTTGAGAGCAAAACGGGCTTTGCGTAAATTAGTCTGATTACTCAGAACGTTATCATAATCATCGAAAAAATAAGCACCGTTTAAGTATATTCGGGTATCCATTCTCAATTCAAAATTTCCATCATCCGATCTCCATTTCAAGATGCCGTCATCCCAGCTGGTGAAACCAGATGATTCTTTGGCAACAGCATTACTGAACAAAAATAATGCAACCATCATTACAATAATTTTTCTCATAATTTCTCCATTTTTTTACGATTTATTACTTTTTATTATCTTTGTTTGTAAAATAGGCCAGCCGAAGGAAATTAGTGCCAGCAAGATCAAGATCAAGCTGATGGGACGTGTGAAGAAAATATTATAGCCACCCATCATTACCGCACGGCGGAAATTTGTTTCTGCGATGTTTCCTAACACTATTCCTAAAACAATCGGGGCAACGGGATATTTATATCGTCGCAAAATCCAGCCAAAAATACCGAAACCAAGGCAGGCGATAATATCGAAAAAAGAATAGCGCACAGCAAAACTACCGATGATAGAAACGGTGAAAATGAGCGGATAAAGAATTTTCTTGGGAATAGCGGTAACTTTCACCCACAATCTACTTCCGAACAAGCCCAGAACAAGCATAACCAAATTTGCCACCAACAAGCTGGCAAAAATTCCATAGATTATGTTTGGATTATTTTGGAAAAGTTGTGGTCCCGGCGTCAGATCGTGGATCATCAGAGCACCGATGAGAACAGCAGTAGAAGCGCTTCCGGGAATTCCCAACGTCAGAAGTGGAACGAGAGCACCACCCACCGAGCTGCTATTTGCTGCTTCTGCTGATGCGACTCCTTCCAAACTTCCTTTGCCGAATTTTTTTGATTCTTTGCTGGTACGCTTTGCCACGTCATAGGAAATGAAGGCAGCGATCGTTGCTCCAGCTCCGGGAAATATGCCGATAATCGTTCCGATCAAAGACGAGCGTAAAATCGTGAATTTTAGCTTCCAATATTCCAGGATCGAGGGCCAGCGTGTTTTCCCCAATTCTGCTTTTTTGCTTTTAAAATTTTGTTCTTCCAATTGTCTGAAAATTTCACTGAGCGCAAAAAGTCCGATCAAAGCTGGAATCAAAGAAAATCCATCATAAAGATGAACAGAGCCGAAAGTGAAACGACTGACGCCCGAAATGGGATCAATGCCGATCGTATTGATGAGCAAACCGAAAATTGCTGCTACAAAAGCTTTCAGCCAATTTTTTCCACCCAGTGTAGCGACCGTCGTCAAACCAAAAATTGCCAGCGCAAAATATTCAGCAGGATGAAACTTCACAGCGATCTTTGCCAGCTGCACGCTGAATAAGATCAGGATGATCGTTCCTACAAAACCACCGATCGTTGAAGAAATAAGAGAAACTCCCAAACCCATACCCGGTTTATTTTGTTTTGTGAGCTCGTAACCATCAAAAGAAGTCACGACCGCTGAAGGTGTGCCCGGAGCATTGATCGTGACTGCTGTGATCGATCCACCATAATTTGCAGAAATATAAATGGAAACGAGCAGAATCAGAGCTAACGTGGGTGACATTGCGTAAGTGAAAGGGACGAGAAGAGCGACGCCCATCGAAGGCGAAAGACCTGGCATTGCTCCTGCCAAAATTCCCATGATCACTCCCATCACGATGAATAAGATCGGTTGCCATCCCAGAACGAAACTGAATCCTTGTCCTAAATTCATTAAAATTTCCATATTTCACCAACTTATAAAAATAGAGCTTCGATTATTATTCCCAAGGGAAGCGGGACATAGAGCATTTTGTAAAAAATCAAATAAGAGAAGATCAACCAACCGAAATCGATAAAAATTATTATCCAATATTTGCGATATCCCAGCAAGATCATTCCAATGGCCAAAAATAGAAAGGAACTGATGAAATATCCAATATAGTAGATACTCAAAAGATATGCGATCAACAGAAGCACAAAAGAAAAAATTATTTTCAGATGTTGTGTGGTTTCGACTTTTGCTTCCTGGCGAATTGCTTTGATCAATAAAATGATATTAAGTGGGATCAAGATAAATATCCACAAACGTGGAACAACCGAAGGACCGACTTCCTCGTCATTGGGAAAAGTGAAAGAAAGCAATAAAAAAAGCAATGCCAGGATGATAAAAAAGATTGGGATCATAATATTGCCGATGTCTTTGATGGCTGACATTCGAGTAAATAATATTCCTAAAAAGATAAGAAATAAAATGACAGCGATCAAGATAAATTGCAATGTTTGAGGATCATTCAATTTCGAAAAAAAGTTTTCACCTTGGTTGCTGATGATACCGAGTTTCTGGAGATAATACTCAAAATCTGCTTGATCTTTTTTGATGATTTGTGTAAATTCTTCTGCATCCTTATAGGTAACATCAATACCGCCATTTTCCCAGTATTCTTTCCATTCCGGATCGTTGGCAACTTTTGTGAACAATTCGTCATACCAAGCTTTGATCTGCGGTGGAGTTCCTTTTTTATAGACAAAACCACGCCACATATATTCATTTTCCATATCTTCAATGCCAAATTCGGAAAAGATAGGAACATCAGGGAATTGTTTTAATCTTTTTGAGCTGGACACAGCAGCGATCTGCAATTCATCATTTCCGAGAACTTCTCGGGGATTTCCCACGTAGGCAACTCCTTGTTTTCCGAGAAGCGCTGCTCTGGCTTTACCGCCGCTTTTGAATGGTATCCATTTTGCTTTTATTCCAACTTTATCCCAGATCTTGAGCGAAGTAACATGATCCAAACCGCCATTTGCTGGTCCCAGCCAGAGCTGTTTTCCCTTTTTTTCTTTTGCATCGGCTACAATGTCTTCCCAGCTTTTTATCTCAGAATTTCTATTTGTAATGACGCATTCGGGATCTGCCATCATCATTGCCGCCCAATCGATGGCATCGATATAAAAATCACCGCCAGTGGCAACGATCTTGGAAATATTGGATTTTGTGCAGGCAAAGATCGTGTAGCCGTCTGCAGGTAATTGCAGCAGTTTTTTGAGGGCAACGATACCTCCCGATCCCGGTTTATTTTCCACCACAAAAGTAACATCAGTATATTTAGAAGCGATGTCCACGAATTTACGTGCTGTGATATCAATCAAGCCACCAGGTCCCGTATAAACAATGACAGTTATGGGTTTTTGAGGAAAAGAAAATTCTGTTTCTGATCTTTTGCAGGCAGATAACAGAAAAAGAAAAATCAAACTCAAAACAATAAATTTATTCATAATTTCACTCTTTTAATGAAAAACTTTTTCTAAAAAGACATTTTGCATAAAAAACAAAGCAATGTAGGATAGGATAGCAGAAGCGATCGGTGTTGTTATCCAGCCCAGACTGATCTGACCTAATTTCTGAAAATTGAGATTTCTTGCTCCTTTGGCTAGACTAACTCCCATCACAGCGCCGACGACCGATTGCGAGCTGGAAATTGGAACTAATGGTAAAACTGGCAAATTGTGAGAATCCAAAAAATCGTGTAATCCTTGTGAAGCGAAAAGGAAAAGGGTCAGAGAGCTGGCGAGAACCACGACAAATGCGGTGATCGGCGATAATTTAAAGATACCAGAGCCGACGGTCATCATCACTTTTTTGGAATAGGAAAAAACGCCCACTCCGATGGCAATTCCTCCCAATAAAAAGAGTTGTTGCACAGAAGTGAAAGTGAAAAAATGGGAGACTGAAATATCTTTGAAGGGAGAAGAATTGATGAAAACACCCATCACATTTCCAATATTATTTGCACCTAAACTGTAAGCACCAAAAGCGCCCACGATGATCAATCCGATGCGGGTGAATGAATCAAGACGGAAAAGATGGATCGAAGATCTTTCTACGATTTTTTTCACAAGATGAAATAGTAAAAAGGCCAAAAATGCTGAAAGTATCGGAGAAAATATCCAGGAACCAATGATCTTTGACAAAGGCACAAGATCGGTTTTGGTTTGAGAAAAAAAGTTCCAACCGATAATGGCACCGACGATCGCTTGCGAAGTGGAGACCGGTAAACCGATCCTCGTCATCCACATCACGGTGAGCGCAGCTGTCAGCGCAACGATGAACGCTCCGCCTAACTCATTGACCGCACCAAGTTTTCCTAATGTATGAGAAGCTCCAGCACCGCTGACCACAGCTCCCAAAACTACAAATAAACTACAAATTATTGCAGCTATCTTGAACTTGATCATTTTGGTCGCTACTGCTGTGCCAAAAATATTCGCAGCATCATTTGCTCCCAAAGACCAGCCCAGAAATAATCCGCTGGATAAGAAAAATATCACGGTCAGCATAATTAATCAGATCCTTCTTTTGATCGCATAGACAGACAATCTTTCGCAAACCGATTCGGACACGTCGGAAACAAGGGCGATCTTTTCCGCAAAATATCGCATATGAACTTTGTAGCTGAAGCGTTTGATCTCATCACTATTGAAAGCTTTACGCTTCAATTGTTCTTCAATGTCATCGGCTTTGTGTTCATAATAATGGACTTTATTCACATAATTGCTGACCATCTCGATCTGGCGGAAAAAAGCCTGTGCTCCTTTCACAACTTCTTCGACAGCTTTGGATGATAATTCTGCCAGGGTCAGAAAATCACCTTTCAAAAAATCTGGAATTTGTGGATTCTCGATCGAGAATTGCTCCAAAACTTTTTCGCAAACATCAACGATATCGTCAATTGTCTCTAATAATCCCAGCACATCGCCTCGTGATTCTGGTATCAACATATAAGTATAGAGTCGGTGTTTGATATCACGGCGCATTTGATCTGCATCAGATTCAATTTTGCTGATCTCCAGATAATTCTTCTCAAATTGATCTGCTTTTCCTTCCAGATAACTCTTGATCCCATCCAGCAAAACAAGACCGGCAACGCTAACTTTGTCCAGATAACTATCTACATCACTTTCCAATTCTTTTGATCTTTTTGGAAACAAACTATTCATGTTATCAACTCCATTCTCTATTTTTGGAAGCGATCGAAGACGAGACCATGTCGCAATCCGCGATCGCTGATCGTTATTTTATAGATCTCAAATATATCCATTATTGTTTTTACTATGCCAGCTCCTGCCAGAATCACATCAGCTCGTTTTGGTTGCAAACCAGCTATTTTTTTTCTTTCTTCGATGGTCTTGCTGGCATAAAGTTCGAGTTGGCGTGTTACTTCGTCGTAAGAAAGAATTGAACCCTGAATTTTCTTAGGATCATATTTTTCCATATTTTGCATAACAGCGCTCATATTGGTCACCGTGCCACCAATTCCCAGTAGATAATCTGTTTTCCGCTTTTCGATCTTTTTTTGTAAATATTGTTTAATAGATTTCAACATCGCATCTAATTTACTTTTTTTGACTGGAGATGAAACAAGAAATTTTTCTGTGAGTGCAACCGCTCCGATATCCAGACTAATACTATGTTTAAATTCAAGTCCTTTTCCAAAAATAAATTCTGTGCTACCCCCACCTGTATCGAAGATCGTGACGTTCTGATCTGTTTTCCCGATCGTGGAAAGTACTGCCAGATAAGAAAGACGTGCTTCTTCCAGACCGGGAATGACTTGAATTTCCAAACCAGTTTCTGCTTTTACTTTCTCGATGAACTCGTCGCTGTTTTTTGCAGTTCGCAGACACATCGTGCCCACGGCAATGATTTCTTGTGCATCTGCTTTTCTTGCAATTTCCATGAATTTCTGTAAGATTATAACATTTCTCTTTATTGCTTTTTCCGAGATCAAGCCTGTTGTCAAAAGACCTTCACCAAGCCGCGAAATATTGTTATCATCCAGAACGATATTTACCTCGCCATTTTCAATTTCAACGATCATAAACTTGATCGAATTCGTGCCGATATCCAAAATTGCATATTTTTTCATCTCCACTCCATTACTACTTTTTCAGAATTCATTAATAATCAAGGCCAAAGGTGCGTTTCATCGCTTTAATATAATTGATGTTCTCAAATTTTTCCAGACCTAATTTTCTCACGGTATTCACCACAAGTTTGGGATCGGTATGTTCCACAGCAAGCGTCTTCAGTTTGTTTTCATCAAACATCACATCAGCAAATTCCACAATCGCATCGTCGATAAGATATCCATGACGCTCTTTTTGAACGTTTACCATTTTCAGCTCTGGATTATCAGCGATGATCTTTGTGAGATAATCATCGTAGGAATATTCGTCTTTTTCCAGATAGGGCAAGGCAACACCAAAAGCTTTGAACACAAGGGCTAGCTCATTGATGTGAATAGGAAAATTTGATTTGGATAACACTGTCCATTGCTCCAATTTTGTTCCTTCATGCTGTCTTATCAACGTTTTGATATCCATTAATTCATCTCTGATCTTGGTGTTGTCATTGCTTTTATTGGATAAAATATAAATTTCGGAACTCTGTTTCAAGCGCGGGTTTTCCCCCAATTCTTTGATCTTTTTTTCGGCAGAAAGAAAACTTTGGCCGAAAGTTCGCCATTCCCATCTTGGTATGATCTTATTCATCTTCCCTCCTTGTTTCGTTTATTTATCTCTTCGATCTTCTTTTTTGCATCAGCAATTTTTTCCCAATTATCTTCCCATTTGTTATAGAGGATCAATGAACCTAATTCCAGAATATCACGCAATTTCGGTTCTTTCAAGGCATAATGAACGTTCCGCCAGTTTTGTTCTTTTTTTAAATAAGCTCCGTCATAAAGGATTTTGAGGTGAGCTGAAAGTGTGTTTTGAGGTATATTGATCTCTTTGGAAAGTTCGGTCACTGTGAGCGAATCGTGTTCCATCAAAGTATAGATGATCTTTATCCTGATCTCATTTGAGAGCACAGTAAATAATTTTGACAATTTAGCGATCACAAAATCATAGAGCATTGACCTCTCCTCAATTCATCATATGATGCTTCTCTGATATTACAAGATGATACGTCAAGCATTTTTTTTCACTTTTTTGGATATTACAGAAAAATGTTAATTTAAAATAAATTTTTATAAGATCTTTCGGATTACCGCAGCAAAACCATTTGCTTGATTAGAAGGAACTACCTGATATTTTTGTTGCAATTCCTGTGGTGCATTTTTCACGATGAAGCTTTTCGCCGTCCACTCGAGAAGATCAATATCATTATAATCATTGCCGATCCCGATTGTGTTTTTCTGTGGGATTTGCAGCGATTCACAAAGCCATTTTGCTGTTTTTCCTTTGGAAACATTTCTGGGAAAAACTTCCAGCCATATCGAGCTGTGATCCAAAGGTGAAGTAGCTCTGATCACTTTCACGAAAGGAAGCTGTTTTTGGATATTTAGAAATTTAGGGAATTGCTTTTCCTTTAGAACAGCTAAGATCTGAGCAACTTTTGATGGTGCTTCTGGCAATTCCAACGGTTGAGCAAAATCGCGATAAAGTTCGATGCGCCGCCTGAAATCAGGCAAATCGTGATGACTCCAATAATAAAATTTGTGATTATCAGGAATTATTTCGTGCACCATAAAATCGACTTCATTTTGTAACAATATATCGATCACTTTTTTTGTTTGTTTATCTTCCAAATGATTTTCATAGATGATCTCTTTCTTTTTCCAATCGATAATTCCTGCGCCAGAAGAAAAAATGAGATAATGAAACGGAAGCTTTTCAGAAAGCACTTTTTGAGCTGAAAAGATATTTCGTCCGGTTGCGATCACCAGAAAATAATTTTTGGCGATCGCTTTTTCCATCGCTTTCAGAACATTCGCTGTGATCTTATCATCATCAGTTAAAAGTGTTCTGTCCAAATCTGTAAAAATGATTTTTTTTCTGATCATAAGAATTTCATAATTTCTTATGAAAATTGGTCAACAGGATTTTTTCAAAATTTCAAATTTATCAACAATACTAAGATAGTCCAAATGCAATTTCCTGACTATGAAAATGGTGATATTTTTTTAATGAACGCAAGATCATTGAAATCAGGATATTTTTGTTTATTTTTGATAACAAGAAATTTGAAATTAATTGACAATAAATAAATGCTTTCATTTCTCACCCACAAAAGAGGTAATCGATGAAAGAGATAATCACAGTTCAAGCTTTAGAAAAAATATATAAAATGGGGAAGGTCTCTGTTCCCGCTCTCAAGGGAATCGATGTGACGATCAACAAAGGCGAATTCGTGGCGATTATGGGTCCTTCTGGCTCAGGCAAATCTACTTTAATGCACATTTTAGGATGTTTGGATACTGCCACTAATGGGATCTATTCGCTCAATTACCATAAAGTTAGCGAAATGAAAAAACACAAGCTGGCAATGATCCGCAATAAGCAGATCGGATTTGTGTTTCAAACTTTCAATCTATTGCCTCATTTGAATATTCAAAAAAATGTGGAATTGCCATTGATGTATGCTGGCTTCAGTGCAAAGCAGAGATCTCAGAAAGCCAAGAAAGTGCTGGCAGAAGTCGGCCTGGGAGATCGATTGCGCCATAAACCTTCGGAACTTTCTGGCGGACAAAGACAAAGAGTGGCAATTGCTCGCGCTATCGTTAACGAACCTTCTATCATTTTGGCTGATGAACCGACTGGTAATCTCGATACAAATTCTGGTAATGATATTCTTTCCATTTTCACCGAATTGCACGCCAAAGGTCACACGATCATTATGGTCACTCACGATCCCGTAGTCGCAAAAAAAGCAAATCGTATAATCAAAATTGTGGACGGTATGATCACGAATGGCAATCTCACTTAAAGAAAATATTTCGATCGGCCTATCTGATTTCTGGTCGAGAAAGGTGCGTGGATTTGTGACCGTTCTCGGCATTGTGCTGGGCACGATGTCCGTGATCGTAGTACTTTCTTTGATGAATGGCATCAATCAGCAGACTATACAATGGATGATGGAACGTGGTGGCTTGAGCAAGATCACCGTCAGAAGAGATTGGAGCTTTGATAATCCAAATAATGAACCACGCTATTTCACCTGGAAAGAGATCAATTTGATCAGGTCTTTAGTGCCAGAAGCAGAATATTTCAATCCGCAATTAAGAGAATGGGTAAGATATTCCTACCAAGATAAAGATTACCTTTCGTCTATCTATGGAGTTGTTCCTGATTTCACCCAAATAGAAGAATGGGATGTGGAGGAAGGTCGTTTTATCAGTGCATTTGACATTGACCAAGCAAATGATGTTGTTGTGATCGGCACCGAGATCAAACAGGAGCTTTTGGGAAATAAAGATGCAATCGGGGAATTGATCACCGTGCACAATCGAAGATTACGAATTATTGGCATTATGAAACACAGATTTATGAAAAGCAATGATGCCTTTCGAGGAGAAAATGCTCTATCCTATTTGAACAGAAGGGCATTTATTCCTTTGAGCACAATGATCAAAAAAGGAACAGGCGAAGATGAGATCACGAGCTTCACCGTCAAAGCAAAAGATGCAGACAGTGCTCCTGCTCTGGGCAATAAATTGGAAGATATCATTTTGAATTTACGACACGGTGAACCCGTTTTTTCAGTAGAAACTGCAAAAGAAAATGCTGAACAAATCGCGAAAAATCAAAAGAATTTTCAGGTCATCTTTTTTGTCGTGAGTATCATATCGCTTTTGGTTGGTGGCATTGTGATCGCAAATATTATGTTGGCTTCGATCCAGGAACGCACGCGAGAGATCGGGATCCGCATAGCAGTCGGTGCAAGAAGAATGGATATTTTTTTCCAGTTTTTAGCACAAACGATCATCATTACAGCGATTGGCGGTATGTTTGGAATATTAACCGGACTTTCCATTCTCACATTTATCAGTAATTATATTGGCATAGAATTGATCGCCAGTATCAGCGTGATCATGATTGCTCTGGCTGTTTCTGTCGGCGTTGGTTTTGTTGCTGGAATAATTCCCGCCGTGACCGCCAGTAAATTAAATCCTGTTGAGGCTCTTAGATATGAATAAAATTAAATTTTTTCAATTTCTGAAAGCATTTCGGATCAAGTTTAAAAAAGAAGGGATCTATCGAGAATCAGCTGCTTTGACTTTTGTTACTTTAATGGGTTTTATTCCCTTCATCATTTTTCTGCTTTTTTTTCTTCCTGAACTTCCTTTCCTAAAATTGGAAACGCATCTCAGCGACATCTTGATATCGATTTTTTTGCCAGAATCGGCTGAACAAATATCGATATTCATCAAAGAAATCGCTAATCAAAAGATCTCCTTCAATCTTTTCAGTTTTATTGTTCTTTTGATAACCTCATATTCACTTTTCAAGATCATCAATGATTCTTTCGATAATATCCTGAATGTCCACGAAACCAGAAAGCGAGGCTTACTTTTCAATTTCATCAAATTCATGGGGATGACTGTTTTCGGCTCATTATTGATCCTGTTATTATTATCCACGACTTCTATCCCCATTGTTACAAAATTTACAAAACTTCCCTATCTCCAAAGTATTTTACTCTATTTCACTCCTTTTTTCATTCTCTTCATAATTTTCAGTCTTGGCTTCTCGTTCATTCCGACCGTGCGCGTGAAAAGTCGTTCGATATTTATCGGCTCTGCCGTCGCCGCTACGTTTTGGATCATATTCAAATCCATCTTTAATTGGTATATTTTCACCTTCACAAATACAAAATTGATCTTCGGTATCCTCGCGTCTATCCCGATCTTTTTCTTCTGGATCTATGCTAATTGGATAATTATGCTTTGTGGAGTTATTATTGTTTCTATTTTGGAAGGACGACACAATATCGTTCAACTCAAGCAAAACGATATGGATACGATCAAATTGACTTTTGAAAAGCAGGTGCACAGTAAAAATCATTGTGGATTTAAACAGACTACGATCAGCAAAGATGAATTAACAGGACTTCTCAAAGAGTTTCTCCAAGATGAAGAAAAGGAGAAAAAACGGTTTACAGAAAAAGACGAATAAATTTTTTCGCAAATCAAATTGGAGACGTGTCCGAGTGGCTGAAGGAGCACGCTTGGAAAGCGTGTATACGTTATTGCGTATCCTGGGTTCAAATCCCAGCGTCTCCGCCATTTTTTATTAGAGTCATGAGAAGTTAGAAAAACGTTTCGTCGTTTTTTACATTGATGCAATCAATAAACTCTTGAGTAATTTCGTGAAAAGAAATTTTTATTTGGAGAAAAGAAAAGATACAAGTTGAAAGTTAAAAGTTGAAGGTTGAATGCAAGAAATTATTTGTCATACACAGCAATTTACCAACACCTAAAACCCAAAACCCCAAAATCCTATTTACTCTGCCATCCTGACCTATTAAATCTGTCATCCTGAGCATTTTATTCTGTCATCCTGAGCCCTTCGGCTTCGCTCAGGACAGGCTTAGTC
>JAGYMQ010000062.1 GCA_018400535.1 Candidatus Cloacimonadota bacterium | reverse complement strand
ATTTATTGTCCCTAAAGACTTTAAGACATTTATTTGTTGGTTAGGAGGTAGTCAAGATGATTTTAATGAAATTAACTCATTAAAAAACAATGAGTTATGAAATATGAAAAAAGCTTAATTTGATAGAAAAAGAAATGGAGTTCAAATGAAATATATAATGATTTTTTTATTGATTTTTGGAGGTTTGATAATGCTCAACGCAGAAAATATCTATGATTTCACAATGCAAAATCTTAATGGTGAGAAAGTAAATCTGGCAGATTATAAAGGAAAAGTTTTATTGATCGTTAATACAGCAAGTAAATGCGGATTCACACCACAATATGAAGGATTGCAAAAAATTTACGAAAAATATCAGGATCAGGATTTTGTGATCTTGGGATTCCCAGCCAATAATTTTATGAATCAAGAGCCTGGAACAAACGATGAGATCCAGAATTTTTGTCAGATTAATTATGGCGTCACTTTCCCGATGTTCAGCAAAATTTCTGTGCGAGGAAAGGATATCCATCCATTTTATAAATTTCTCACCAGTAAAAAGACAAATCCTAAGCATTCTGGTAAAATCACCTGGAATTTCAATAAATTTCTAATCGATCGTGAGGGAAATATCGTAAATCGTTTTGGCTCACGCACAAAACCTGAAAGCAAAAAATTGATCGCAGCTCTAGAAAAAGAACTGAAAAAATGAAAAACTGGCAATTGCTCCTCTCAGCCTTACTTTTCCTATCTTCCTGTAGCTTTGGAGGAAAAATGAAAACTGTTAATCAAGTTGACTTACAACGTTTTATGGGAAGCTGGTATGTGATAGCTATCATTCCGAATTTCATCGAAAAAAATGCGGTGAATGGCATCGAGAGCTACGCATTGAACGATGATAATTCAATTGATATCGAATATCGATTTCACAAAAAAACGCCTGAAGGAAAACTGAAAGTGATGCATCCCAAAGCCTGGGTTTATGACGAAAAAACTAAGGCTGAATGGCGTGTACAATTTTTCTGGCCTTTCAAATTTCCCTATCTCATCATCGATCTGGCTGACGATTATCGCTACACGGTCATTGGTGTGCCAAATCGCAAATTTGTCTGGATTATGAGCCGCACTCCAAAAATTACCGATTCAGATTATGAGAAAATTTTAACTCGTTTGGAAAAAAATGGCTACGAAATCGAGAAGATCAAAAAGATGCCGCAGATCTGGGAATGAATAATCTATGAAGATCAGATATCTGGATGGATACCGTTTTTTTAATGCCTTTATTGCTGGCGGTCAAGCGCTGATCAAAAATCGTAATTATCTAAACAAAATAAATGTTTTTCCGGTGGCAGATGCTGACACGGGGACCAATCTGGCAACGACGATTCGTTCTATTTTGGAAGATGCCCAAATTTCGCGCTCATTGAAACAAACTTTAAGTTCAGTAGCAGAATCTGCCTTAACTGGTGCGCGCGGTAATTCAGGAATCATCTTTGCTCAGTATCTTGTTGGGATCAGCAATGAACTGGAAGCAATCAGTGAATCAGTGGAAATTTCAGTGGAAAATTTTGCGCGAACTGCTCATCAAGCTGTCAAACATGTTTATGATTCCTTGCTTAATCCGGTGGAAGGAACAATGCTAACTGTTATCCGAGAATGGTCGGAATCTCTGGAAAAGCACAGTAAAAATTATTCGGATTTCTGTCTTCTGCTGCAAGCATCGTTTGAAGACGCACAAAGATCTCTGAGGAAAACTCCACAACAACTCAAGATACTTGCTGAATCTGGAGTTGTCGATGCTGGTGCAAAAGGTTTTGTGGATTTTTTGGGTGGCGTGATCGATTTTATCCAATCTGGATCATTACGCAAAAAGCAATTTGAGACTTTTCAAATTCTGGATAATGAGATCAAAAACGAGCATAATTTACATGATTCCCAATTTCGTTATTGCACGGAAGCGATTATTTCCAATGTCAAAATATCTTTAGCAGATTTTAAAGAAAATTTCAAACATTTTGGAGATTCTTTTATAGTAGCTGGCATTCCTAAAAAGATCCATTTACATATTCACACGAATGAACCAGCACGTTTTTTTCAGAAAGCAAAAAAAGTCGGCACGATTAGCAGCATCAAAGTTGATGACATGCAAATGCAATATCAGATCAGTCACAAAAGAAAATATCCGATCGGCATCATTACTGATTCTGCCTGCGATCTTCCCGCTGAATTGATTGAACATTATCAGATCCAACAAGTTTCTTTTGGGATTAATTACGGTGAAAATATTTTTTTGGATAAGAAAACGATCAACGCACGCCAATTCTATAAAATGCTGAAAACTGAAAAAGCGCATCCCGTCAGCTCCCAGCCCAGTCCAAAACGGATGGAAAATGTTCTGGATTTTATGTCCGAGCAATATGAGAAAGTTTATGCAGTTCACATTTCAAAGCACTTGAGCGGGATTTTCCAGACTGCTCAAAAGATCACAGAAAATTTTAACAATGTGAAGACGGTCAATTCCCGCCACTTATCTGTGAGTGAAGGTCTCATCGTGATGCGTCTGGCAGAAGCGATCGCAATGGGTTTTTCTCCAAAAAAAATTGAGGAAAATTTACCGAAATGGATCCAAAAAACCAGGATATTGACCGACATCAACACGCTAAAATATCTCGTTCGTGGCGGTCGGATCAGTGCTCTGAAGGGAATTCTGGCTTCGATCCTGAATTTGAAACCGATCATTTCTGTCGATCAATCGGGAAAAGGGATAGCCTACGGAAAATCTTTGAGTCGCAGCCGAAATATGAAGAAAATCGTTAATGAAATCGTATCATCAGCAAAAGAACAGGAAATTTGGAATTATGCGATCGTCCATGCTGATGCAATCGAAAGAGCGGAGAAATACGCCGATATTTTAACCGAAAAGCTTGGTAAAGAACCAGCCTACATCATGCCACTATCGCCTGTTGTGGGAGTTCATAACGGCATTGGCGCAGTCGGGATCGGCATCATGCAAAAGTGAGGAAAATATGTTCCAGATCATTTTACGTTCCGTGTTAGAAGTTTTTTTGTTCATGCTGTTTATGTTCGTTTTGGCCTTGATCAAAAAGGATAATTCAATCGTCGATATTGCCTGGGGTGTTGGCTTCATTTTCCTGGCTTTATTTAATTTTTTCATCCGCTCAGGATTCACGCCGAGACAGCTTCTCGTCACAGTTCTGATCGTTATCTGGGGTTTGCGTCTGGCAATTTATATCTTCAGTCGAAATCGGGGGAAAAAAGAGGATTTTCGCTATGCGCAATGGCGTGCTGAATGGGGAAAATATTGGGTGATACGAAGCTTCTTTCAGGTTTTTATGGTTCAAGGATTTTTTATGCTGACGATCGCCTATCCAGTTATCATCCTGCACTATGATGTAAAAGAACCTTTTAACTGGTTGGACAAAATTGGTCTTTTAATTTGGATAATCGGTTTCTATTTTGAGGCTGTTGGTGATCTGCAAAAAACCTGCTTCAAACAGAAACCAGAAAATCGAGGAAAGCTAATGACGACAGGACTGTGGAAATATACTCGTCATCCCAATTATTTCGGTGAAAGTGCTATGTGGTGGGGAATTTTTCTGATCATGCTAAATGTCCCTTTCGGTTGGTTAGCAGTCTTCAGTCCAGCTGCTATCACCATTCTTCTGCTGGCAGTTTCGGGCATCCCACTTTTGGAAAAAAAATATGAAAATAACTCTGAATTTCAAGAATATGCGAAACGAACAAGTGTCTTCCTGCCCTGGTTTCCGAAAAAGTAGCTTACTTTTTTTGGGATTGTTCTTTGCTTTTCTATTGCACGCAGAAGAACATTTCTGGGGAGAAGTCTATTTGCAGGAAACAAACGAATTGGTCTTTTTCCAAACAAATGAACATTATGAATATCCAGATAGCACAGTTTTGATCCACAAATATTTGCATCCTGATAGCACCCTCGCAGCTTTGGATAGAGTTGTTCTGCAAAATGATAAACTAAAAAGTTCTTTCACGAAATTTTTCGATGTGAAAGAGCTGGGAAAGATCGAGGTCGAAGACAAAGTGATGAAAATGAGCTATATCGAAAATAGCGAGAAGAAAAGCAAAGATTTTGATCTACCAGAAAATCTGGTGGTGGGACCACTTTTTGATGATCACGTGCAGAAAAATTGGCGAAAATTATTGCGGGGAGAAAAAGTGTATATCAAATTACCAGCACCAAACGTGATGCAGATCGCCACCTTCACTTTTAAATTGGTCGATTCCGATTATGGCAATGACAGTCAAGCTGTTTTCAAACTTAGTCCAGCCAGCATCATTCTGAAGCTTTTCATTGCGCCCAGCTATTTCGTCTATGATCTGAAGACAAAATTATTACAATCGATCCATGGCAACACGATCTTGAAAACAAAGAAAAATGGTGAATACACCAAAACTTCTGATGTAGATATTTTTTATCGTTATTTTAGAGAATGAACTTTTTCCAAAAGAATATCATTCTATTCTTTGACATTCTGACTTCTATGAACTTCCAGCAAAAAATGAAAGAAATTTACCTGTTGTAGGATCAACTCGATGAATGTTGATTTGAAGTTGCAAAGAAAATCCTCATTTTTTTTAGAAATAGATCATTGTCATTCTTGTCGCTGATCGTCACACGCAAATGATCACGTAATATTGGATGATGCCAGACAGGACGGATCGCAATATTATTTTCCATCAAAAACTCAAAAAAAGCTTCTGATTCGCCATTAGTATTGAAAGCGATAAAATTCGTTGCAGAAGGATGAGCCGTCACTTTTCCCACTTTATTCATTTCTTGTAACATTCTTTTCTTTTCCTTCAAAATTTTTCTATTATATTGCCAGAACAGATCTTTATAATCCAGCATAACAGTGACTAACGTTTGCGTCATCAAATTCAGATGGAAGATAGTCATCACTTTTTTCAATTCGTTGATATTTTTTTCCGTCGAAATGAGATAGCCAAAGCGTAATCCAGCAGCTGAAAAGGATTTGGAAAAAGAGCGCACAATAATCAGATTGGAAAATTTGTTGATTTCATCGGCAAAGCTTTTTTGGGAAAATTCAAAATAGGTTTCATCGATCATAACGGGTTTTGACGTGCTTTCTAAAATTTTGATGATTTTCTTCTCATCCAACAAGTTACCAGTAGGATTATTGGGATTACACAAGATCAGAAGTTTACAATTTTTATCTTTAGAAATTGCCAGAAAGCGTTCGACATCAAAATCAAAATTGGTTTCCAAACTTAGAAATTTGATCTTCAAGCCAACCGCACCAGAATAACTTTTGTAGTCAAAATAGGAAGGCGCTAGCGAAAGAGCAAAGGAATTTTCATCTTCTCGAACAGCTGTGAAAATATAGTAAAGCATCTCGTCAGCCCCGTTACCAAAAGCTAATTCGCTTTTATCCACGCCAGCATATCTGGACAATTTGGAATATAATTCCTGCGTGATTTCATTGAAATAGCGATTCAGATGAACCTTTTCCATTTTTTCCAAAAAAGCAGATCTCAGTTCCGGGAAAAAATCCAATGCACTTTCATTCAAACCCATTTTAATTTTTCGGTTTGGAACAGTAATATTTACAGGCTTTTTTGCTTTCAGATCTTTGCGAAATAAATACATAATACTCCCGATAAATTTTTTTCAAACAGATTTTTGGATAGAAATACGTCAAGTTTGAGATAATTTTGATCAACTAAATAAAAAAATAAATTGACGTCAAAACACGACAAAACAACTCAATTCTCAAAAGATTTTAATTGGTGAAAAGATGAAATACGATTTGATGATCTTCGATGCCGACGGCACTTTATTCGATTTTAAACATTCTGAACGGAATGCTTTCGAATCGACTTTACAGCGATTTGGAATTTCACAAAAATTGCCAGAATTGCATAGATCTTATGAAAAGATCAACCAGCAGATCTGGCTCGATTTTCAAGAAGGAAAAATTTCAGCGAAAAAATTACGCACAGAAAGATTCCGCCTTTTTTTCCAGCAAGAAAATCTCGATCTTGATGTAAACGATGTGAGCACTGTCTATCTTCAGAAATTAGGCGAAGAAAACAAATTGCTTTCGGATGCCGAAGAGATCGTGAAATATTTTCATCGAAAAGTAAAGATGATCCTGGCTACTAATGGCCTTTCGGATGTGCAAAATAATCGGATCAGAAAATCGAGGATCTTTCGTTATTTTGATGCATTATTCATTTCGGAAGAAATCGGCCAGCCGAAACCGCATAACTTTTTTTTCCAGACAATGCTGGAAAAATTTCCCCAAACACAAAAACCGATCATGATCGGAGATAATCTTGCTTCAGACATCAAAGGTGGAAATGATTTTGGTATCGATACTTGCTGGTATAATCCCACAGAAAAAGAAAATTCCATAAATATATTCCCGACTTATGAAATTAGAAAATTAATAGAATTGAAAAAAATTATCTAAAAAAGGAGAAACAATGAAAATTTGTAAGATATGTCTTTTATTCTCGATCTTATTATTTATGGGCTGCACAAAACCAGGTGAATTGGGAACAAAATCCAATCCTATCAAAATGTTTTTTGTTCCATCTCTGGAAGCAGGAAAAATCGTCACGTCAGGACAAGCCGTGGCCGATCATCTTACAGAAGCGACCGGTTATCATTTCAAAGTAGCTGTGCCCACCAGCTACGCTGCAGTTGTCGAAGCAATGGGCACAAAAGAAACAGATATTGCCTGGCTGGCAACTTTTGCTTACATTCTGGCAAACGAAAAATATGATGCTGAAGTTGCTTTGACCACAGTTCGCAATGGATTGGAAAAATATAAAGGACAATTCCTTGCCCGTCGTGATAGTGACATTAATTCTCTGCAAGATATTAATGGCAAGATAATTGCCTACACGGATGCTTCTTCCACTTCCGGGCATATTTATCCTTCTGTCATTTTGAAAGCAAAAAATATCAAACCCAAAAATTACATTTTTGCTGGCGGTCATTCGCAAGCGATCCTTGCTGTTTATGACGGAACGGCAGATGTTGCCTGCACTTTTTGGTCACCTGTTGGTGAAGATGGGGAAATCCGCGATGCACGCCGAACGATTCTCGATACACATCCTGACGTTGTTGAAAAGATCAAGATCGTTGATTTCACAGATTGGATACCAAATGACACGGTCACGTTCCGCAAAGATTTTCCTGAAGAAATGAAAACGGAAATCGTTGAAAGTCTCTTACATTTTGCAAATACTGAAGAAGGCCATCAGACCCTGTTAGAACTCCTGGATATTGATAATTTTGTGCGAGCTCAGGATTCTGATTATGATTCTGTGCGCGAAACACTGAAAGAATTTGGCAAAGAAGCAGATCAAGTCCTCGAATGAAAAAGATCCTTTCCCTAAAAAATCTAAACAAAATTTATGATGGTGGAACTCATGCCCTAAAAGAAGTCAATTTGGAAGTAGAAGCTGGTGAATTTTTGATCTTGTTAGGATTATCTGGTTCCGGGAAATCAACATTACTTCGTTGTATAAATCGTCTGATTGAACCCACAAGCGGTGAGATATTTTTTGAAGGAAAAAATATCTGTGCAGCTGAAGGTAAGGAATTGCGAAATATTCGTCGTCGCATCGGAATGATCTTCCAACAATTCAATCTGATCAAAAATCTTACTGCTCTCACAAACGTTTTGACTGGGAAACTTGGTTACTCAACATTATGGCGCGCCTTAAGTTTTTATCAACATACAGCTGATATTACGCTTGCCAAAAATAATTTAGCGAGAGTTGGCTTGGAAAAATTTTCCCGGCAACGCGTGAGAAATCTCAGCGGCGGACAACAGCAGAGAGTTGCGATCGCTCGCGCTTTGATGCAAGATCCGGAATTGATATTGGCAGACGAACCAGTTGCCAGTCTTGATCCAGCTACTGCTGATTCAGTAATGAAATACCTCGGTGAGCTAAATAAAAAGGATAATATCACTGTCGTGTGTTCTTTGCATTTTCTCAGTTTAGCCAGAAAATATGGTAGCCGTGTGGTTGCTTTGAAAGATGGTAAAATCGTTTTTGATGGCAGCCCGAAAGAGATCGATGAAAGGAAATTCAAGGATATCTATGGCGAAGACGCTGAAGAAGTGGAGATCAAATGAAAAAGATAAAAATCTTTTTTCAAGCCTTTTTGACCGATTTATTGATCTGGGTCTATTTTTTTGGATGTCTATCCTATCTGGGAAATGAATGGTTCAGTTTTCCCGTTTCATCATTTTTTGTGGTAATTTTTGGTTTTTTCTTTGCGATAATCTTCAATCTCTGGGGTATTTCGATCGGCAGGAAAGTGTTCAATCCCACAATATTTATCAAAAAAAAGTGGTATAAAACATTTTGGGCGTGGTCACTCACTTCTATTCTGATCGCCACTTTTGTTGTTGGCTGGAATGTGGTAGAAGTAGATCTATACAAATTTTTCACCAGAATCCAGAACACAAGCGGAATTCTGGAAGGGATATTCAATCCCAATTTCGATATTTTGATGCTCTGCCTGACCGCC
>JAGYMQ010000061.1 GCA_018400535.1 Candidatus Cloacimonadota bacterium | reverse complement strand
GATTTTATCTCCATAGGTTAAATATTTGTAGTATATTAGAATTTGTCTTGTGTCTCCATTAAATGCTCCTATTTGTGCTTGATCACTTTCTTTCTCACTCTCAATTTTTTCATCATTTTCAATAATAGAATCCAGAGTTGCAATAAATTCTTTTTTTCCTCTTTCAGCAATTTCTTGTTTTTCTTCTTCGGTTTTGTAAACTCTCTCTTTGCAATCAACTCCATTTGCAAGTGAATAACCTGCCAATACTGTTACAAATAACCAGAATAACATCATTTTTTTAAACATCTTGAACCTCCTTTTTTTTGATTATTTCCATTTTCTTAACATTCTTGTCAAAACAAAACTCAACCTAAATTAAGTTTTAAATAAACGTATGTCCACTAATGTTTGAGTGCGACACGCCATCTCTCGCAAACCACCTAACTTTTGAATGCAAACGCAGTTCAAAATAAACCACCAAACTACTAAATGAAATCTGGCGTGTGCACTTTTGTTAGTGGAAATATCTACCTGTTAAATCAAGAGTGTTTATGAGTTTTTAAAACAGGAATAATTCTGCCATTTTGTCTTTTTTGCGCAAAATATTCTTTGATCTGTTTATAATCAAAATCTTGAATATCTTTACTAATTTTATTACGAACTTGTCGCATAAATTCAACTGCTTTAAATTCACTATTCTTCTTCATAATCAATCATCTCCTTTGGTGATCTTATTTCAATGGTCGGATAACCAAGCTTTAAGTTTACTGAATTATAACCTCGAATACGGTTAAGGTTTACGATATGCTTAAAATTCCAACTTATCAAAACATCTGCACGATTTATTGTAGCTAAAGCAATATGAATACAATCTTCCCTGCTAGTTTTACCTACAACTTTTTCGTTAACATATTCGTCTGCCAATTGAACAGCTTCTTCAGTAATTTCGATATATTCTATACTTTCAGGATTTAAGTTTCTGACAAAAGATTGAATTCTTTCTGGTGCTGTCATTAACTCCGTTTCAGTCATTTCTGAATAAAGAATTACAATCTTATCTCTCTCAATTTGAGAAAAGAGCTCTTTTGTTATCTTATCAAATTCTTTATCAAAATAACCACCAAAAACTGAAGTATCAACATAATATTTTACAATCATTTTCTGACCTCCTTCTGCCTACTGAAAATTTATGATTCACAAATAATGCAAATTATTTATTCAGAAATTCTGTTTTGAAGCTTTTAGTTGGATTCTTCTCAATAAATTCAGCTAATCTTTCCATTGTTCCATCAAAGCCTATGATAATGTAAAACTGTTTGTTTTCTTGTGAAATTACATCTGAATGAGTATAAGAAGTTACTGCTGTTGTATAATCAAGATATTCAAAATCATTATACGGATTATCAGATATGTAGATTAAATAATAGTCAGCTTCAATAACAGCATCCCAATTTAACACTATGTTATTACTATTTATAGCAATTGTAGGATTCTGCGGTGGCTGCAAATTAGAATCTTGTACAACTATGTAATTCTCTTTTATAAGAGTATCTTTCAAAGTAGGAGAACGCTCAATAACAAAAGTTACATCATACATCCCAGATTGTGAATAGTTGTAAATGGGATTTTGTTCAAAGGAATCAAAAGTACCATCACTATCAAAATCCCATTCCCAACCGATTACAGTACCTTCGGATTGATCATTGAAATTCACCATAAGTACAGTATTGCCAAAGCGTGGCGTTGCAGCGAAATCCTGCGTGTGATGATAATAGAAAGCACCCATATCTGCTCTGGTACCATCAGGATCTAAAGGTGAGGTAGGATCTCCTGCATTAAGACAGGGTGATGTAACCAGTAGATTGAAATCACTATTGGACGGATCGACGAATTGGGGATTTTGGTCTATGTTGCCTGTGCCAGCGTAACTGCCCTCGATACAGCAATAATCTGCTGTTATATTGCCACTACCCCAATTACTATTAACAGAATTACAGTTCCATATTATATTGTTAGTTATATTAAGTTCTTCATCCCCATCATATTCAAAAGCGTCATTAAGATTATAGAAAACATTATTAGAAACAATTGAAGAACTACCCCATAAATCCATACCAGTATTGTTGTTCAGTACAATATTATTCCTGAAATCTATATTTTCAGCAAATATATTACAATCATCGAAACAATTATATTGAATTAATGCATTATCAAATGACATAATATCTAAATCAACATTATAAATATGATTCTCAATAAGTGCTGTGTTGTCTTCGATATGCATGAATGCAACATTTTCAATAATGTTGTTTACTATATTTGTATTGTAATGAAATTCTATTTCACCATCTAAACCATAATTAGAAAAATAATTATTCTTAAAATCACCTGAAAAATCTAATGAGGAATAATTAATTGGGAGGAGATTTTGCAAATTGCAATACGTAATTGAGCCAGATCCATCAATAGATGATGTAATATCGCAATAACTCAGATAGATATTATTCGAGTTAATTACATAATTCTGAGAATTACCTAAATCGCAATATTTCAAATCGATATAGCCGCCATAGATACCATCCCAAAATCCTCCATTTATGCCAGTAAATGTTATTCTTGATCCGTTTGTTCCATAAGCTTTTAATTTCCCATTTACATTTATTTTTGCATTGAATCCTTGAAATGTTACTCCTGACGAAATTATTAAACTATCATTTTCTGGTATTGTTATGTCACCCACAAATAAAATATCTTCATTTAGCGTGCCTGTGATCTCTCCACCAGCAAAGGTATCTGGTGATAATTCACCAGTTCCTGCTAAATTGTTCGTCGTAAGTGCACCAATATCTGCAATCGTTCCATCTTCATCATAATAATACCAATCAGCACCACTATCTACACAAGGTGAAGATACTTGTAAATGCCAATCGGAATTATTTGTTGAATAGGAAGCTCCACTTCCATTCGTGGGATTGATCAATAATGGGTCACTGTCAATACAGTTGCGATAACAACCAATTTCACCGTAACCACCGACATATGTAATTTCTTCTTCACCACCTTGTATATTATTATTGAAAAAATTAAAAGGCAATTCAGCGTAGGACAAAAAATGTAAAATAAATATTTGATTTTCGTTACTACCAACTTTATTTCCATAAATAATTGAATTAATAATGGTGACTTCAATCCTATCTATCCAAATACCACCTCCGCTTGTAGTTACATCAGAATTTCCTTGGACAAGATTATTGTATATAGTACAATTTACGATATATTGACAGTTATAAACTCCACCTCCACCTGTATATATATGACTTTGATTAATATTGTTATTAGCAATAATACTATTTTCAATTCTATCGCAATTCGCAACTCCACCCCCACCTTCATAAGAATCGCTCGGGTAAGCGACATTATTAGTAATCTTACAATTCTTAATTAAATAACAATTATTAATACCACCACCACTATTGTTTGCACTGTTATATTTAACTAAACAATTTTCAACTATATTACAATTTGCTATACCACCTCCATAATTAGCACTATTATTTATAACATTAACATTTGAAAATTTAATAACCGAATTATTATTTCCATAAATACCACCACCATTGTTTGCAATATTATTAGTAATAGTAACGTTTATTATATTCGGATGAGAATCATTACAATATACACCACCACCTCCAAAAGCATTTCCATTTTGCAAGGTAAAATTCTTTATAACGGTTGTAGAGTCTATTAGATTATCAGAATCATTGAATGTAACCACACTTCCCTGTTCATCTCCATCGATAATGCAGCTATCTTGAGAGCTACCTATTAATTTAATACCATTGACCATTGGCCAAACAATGTTTTCAAAATATATTCCGTTAGAAACCAGAACAGTATCATCCTCGCTGGCAGCATTTAAACCACCCTGTATTGTGCTGTAATTATCCGGAACATTGATTGTGATTGCAAAACCTGCTACTGCCCAAAACAGTAAAACTAAAACTAATACTAATACTTGTTTCTTCATTTTCCCTCCATTCTTTTGTTTACATAATTTTCTGCTGAAAATACTCTATTTCCACTAACATATGTATCCCCGCCAAATAATTTATGGCGCATAACTAACCTATAGTTATCATATTTTTGGCGGGATAACTCTAAAATCGGAGTTATCACGCCATAAAATTATTTTTCGATATTAATATCATCTAATGGGCTTTGAATATTTTTCAAACCAGTTGCGGTGATATGTGTATAAATTTCAGTCGTTTTTGAACTATTATGACCCAGTAATTTTTGTCCATCTCAAATCTTCTCCTTGCTCCAGCAAATGAGTTGCGAAGCTGTGACGCAAAGTATGCACA
>JAGYMQ010000060.1 GCA_018400535.1 Candidatus Cloacimonadota bacterium | reverse complement strand
TCCTGTAGCGAAATCAATTTCATCGACAATGATATCGTAGGCATCAGGATCATCTTGAACGGTTGTAGAAATCCGAATTTCCACATGATCTGTATAGGAATCCATATAATAGACCATCCAAAAATCTAAGATATCTCCAGATTGGATAGTAACTTGCGGAGTAACAATCCATTGATCATTACTGGAAGCACCACCAGTCGTCCATGTGCAATAAGCTTGCCAATTTCCGCCATCGGGGCAAGCAGTCGCTTCACCACCAGTCCAACCTGGAAGTGGAGTAGTTCCTACTTCAAGTGGTTCCCAGCCAGTTCCACCATCAGGATTCATTGTTAACCAGCCATCAGGAGGAAAAGTTCCTTCAAAATCTTCAAATAAGCCAGAAGGAGTCGAAGGTGGATCCCAGGATAAAGTTCCTGTTTGTTCGTTTATTGTAACATTTTGAGGTGGATCGAAAGTGGTTGGATTATAGACCAAAGTCATATCAATATTGCTGGTTGTTTGTCCTTCCAGAACTTCCACATCTTCCACAGTATCAGATTGATAATCTGTCAAAGTTGCAGTAACATCATAAGTTCCAACAGCTATTTCCATAGAATAAAAACCATTATCATCAGGATTCACCGTGACCGATCCAGCACTCACTTCCACATCTTCCACATTTCCATTTCCTCCATCGAGGGTGATATTTCCTTCGATAAATCCTGTAGCAGAACCTGGTACAAAGGAAATCACACGAGCATTCACATTTTCGATCTTTGTATCGATCAAAACATTTTCTCTGCTGATTTCATAAACGCCACTACCGTTTGTAACCAAAATATTACCATTTGGCAATTCATAAGCGCCGCGACAACCTTCCACGACGTTATAAAAACCGATTTGATTTCCAGAGCTATCATATTCATAAACTCCGCTTGGTAAACTGAATTCTGCCAAAAGAATATTTCCATCGTCGGTGATAGTTATTCCTTCGCCAAAATTGACAGTGCAAAAATCTCCAAGATAACTTCCACTTTCGTCATATTGATGCACGGCATCGCTGGTGCTGGCACTCACCAGATAATCGTTTTGATCAGGACGATAGACCATTCCATAGGGACCATCAAGTCCGCCAGCTCCGTTCGAAATGAAATTATCAATATAATTGCCATCGACATCAAATTCGGCAATTGCATCGGCATTTGTACTACCTGCAGTTGTGACCAAAATATTGCCATCATGTTTGATGCACCAACCGCGCACATTATCCAGGATTGAATTATTTACTCCTCCACTGGGTGCGAACCATCCCAAAAAATTTCCATCCAGGTCGAATTGCAAAAGACCATCTTCTAATTGATCAGAGACGAGAATGCTCATACCGTCAGGATGAAGCATTGCTTGGATCGGTGTGGAAAGATTGTCATTCGATGGAATAAAATCTGTGTCATAAACATCGCCAGTTTGTGGATCAAAAGCCATTATGCGATCTGCTCCAGAATCTGGAATAAGCAACAATCCGCCTGCTGGAATATCCCTACTTGTCGAATTCTGATTGACATGAACCTCGGAATGATGATCGATATCCAAACCTATTTCTTCTCTTTTGTCTGCTGATTCTAGACTAAAAAGAGAAAGCCCAACGACCACAATAATGATCGTTAACAACAATTTCCTTTTCATAATATTGCCTCCTTTATTTTTTTATCTATCAAACTTTTTTAAGCGATTCCAAACAAGTTGAATATCATTATATGTCAAATAATTATAGCTATTTTCATTTTTTAGCCTGAGAATGTTATTCGAAAGATGCATAGGCTTTGACATAATAGAATTTTTTTTGTGCAGGAAGTGGTGCACTCCAGCTCTCATCAGAAAATGTTCCTGTCATATCTTCCGTAAAGCTAGTTTCTGGATTATCAGAAGAATAGATTTTGTAGGAAGTTGCTCCTGAAACAGGATTCCAGCTAATTGTGAGTGAATCATTATCTATAGAAATTTGAACATTCTGTGGAGCTTCCAGTCCGCCAATGATCTCGGTATCGTGAGCAGCATTCGTGTAGGGCATATAATTTACCAATCCCAGAACAATATCGTCGTTTTCATCGTAAATCTGGTTTTCGATAGCAGCAGAATTCTCCGTTCCCCAGTAAACATATTTTGCATCAATATCATTATCTCCGTTATAAAGATCGTAAGTTGAATTACCGTAGATATCGTTCCATTCAGATAAGTTTGAGCCGAAAACAGGCGTGGAATTACCGTTCAAATAAATACCATAATCATTATTAATAATCTGATTATTTATCAATTCTGGATCACACAAATTGGTATAGATGCCGTAGTCATTACTTTGCAGAAGGCAATTGTCTAAAATCAAAGAATTTGCAAAACTTGCGTAAACTCCATAACTTGTGCCATTTGTTGCATATTCGATAGTGCAATAATTCAATTGGCTATTAGAATTATTGCGAAATCGCAAACCGTTCCATTCATCGGTTGTTTCCTTTCGTGTGATAATTACTGGCTCTGTGATAGTTCCCAAAACTTTCAATGTACCATCGATGTTAAATTGGCTGTTATTTTCACATAGAAATGTATTTCCTGCTGCGATCGTAAGCGTATCATCGATTTCAAGAAAACCATCGACGATGTAATCAATATCTGTAAAAAGATGCCAGGTACCGCTGTTCGTTCCAGTACCAGAGATAACCTGAATATCGTTGTTGCTATTTCCAGATGTAGGAATATTGCTCGAATTGCTGGCAAAAGAACCACAATCGATGGAGAGAGGCCAGGAATTTCCTGTAATGAGAAGACCAGCACCGAGTGTGAAATCGCCTGAATTGGAAATCCTGAGTGCACCAAAATCTTCAGTATTATTTGTGAGTGAAAAATTATCTATTGTTCCCAAATCAGAGCAATCTGTAAAAAAAACTCCATTTCCGCAATTATTGACATTACCATTATTTACAGGAGAAATACAGCTGGAGAATTTAATTCCATAATTCACATTATTTTCCAGATCGATGTTGTTTACAGGAGAATCACAAAGATGGAAATAAATGCCAGTCAAATTACTGGAAACAATATTTGTACTATCCAGAACAAGATCGGAAGTGTTTTGAAAATAAATGCCGGTATTATTATCGCGAACCTGATTATTGGTGAAAGATACGATGGAAGTTGATTGTAAAGTATGTCCATAAAATCCGTAATTATTATTCTTTAGTTCACAATTATCCAAAGTGATTTGCGCAGCAGAAGATGCGTAAACACCGTATCCTCCGCTACCTGTGGCATATTCAATCGTGCAGTGATCTAGATCGCCAGTAGAATTACTTCTGAATAACAAACCTTCCCAATTCTCATCATTTTGCCACCGACTAAAAAGAATTCCCGTATCACGTTCTTTTGTTTGAGATTGAGATAATTTTGTGATCATTGTTTTTTCTACATTCTTTTTACTTTTATCCTTTTCTGCAACAATTCGTTTGTCAGGATTTCGAACTGTCGAACCCGCACCAATCAATGTTCCATAAACATTTAAACAGCAATTTTGATCAAAATATACATTTACTCCATCAGAAATAGTTAGAGAACCACCCGTGGCGATGCTGAGATCATTTGTGACAATATAATCGAGGGGCTGGTTTAAAGTTTTCCAAGTGAAACTATTCGCATTGGTCGAACCGCCATAAACTTGAAGATCATCATTATCATTTCCCGAAGTTGGAATATTGTTCAGGCTACTATCGTTTGGATAGGAAGCTGCATTTATCGTCAAAGGAAATGTATTATTGGTGATCGAATTTAATCCAAAATTGAAAATTCCTGAATTTTCCAGATAGATCGCACCAAAATTACCATTATTGTTAGTTAGAATTTGATTTTCGATATTTGGAGTACCTGAGCAATCTTTATAATAAATTCCTGCTGAGTTATTTTGAGAGATCGTGTTAGCAAAGGTCAGAGAAGGAGAAGCTGTGTTCTGATAGCGAATTCCCACTGAATTTTCTGTGATAAGATTATTGGAAATAATTGGAGAGCCATTATCGATATAGATTCCAAAAACATTGTATCTGATAGTAGAATTTGAAATATCAGGAGAACATTGATTCACAAATATTCCAGCTCCATTTGAATAAGATGCATATTCAATTGTGCAGGAATCGATCGTTACTATCGAACCATTGAAACATTTAATGCCATTCCATTGCGCTTGTTCATTTCCCGTGAAAGTTATCTCATCACCTATTGCGGATAATGTTCCAAAAACTTCCATTTTTTTTCCATAATTGAATTTAAGGGTATTTCCTTCTAAAATAGTCAAAGAACCTGAATCTCCAACAGAGATATTTCCTGTGATAATGTAATTGAGTTCTGCAAAACTTGGCCAATTTCCAGTTTTGGAACTAACTCCGGTAATCACTTGAATATCGTTGTTCAGATTTCCCGATGATGGCAGTAAACTTATTTGATCAGGAAAAGAACCGCAATCTATGGAAAGCGGCCAATCATTTCCATCTATCGTATTTGTTCCAACAACAAAATTGCCAGAATTTGCGATCAATAGAGCACCATAACCTTGATTATTTTGAAGGATCAGGTTTGATATTGTTCCCAGATTAAAACAGTCTTTATAATAGATTCCGCAATTAGCATTATTGGAAAAGATATTTCCAGCACCAAAATTTGCATTAGGATCATCGGTATTTTGCACAAAATAGCCATAATCATTATTTTGGAAGATCGTATTGGTGATATTGGATTGCTGATCGTTACCAAAAAATCCATAAATACAATTTTGGATCACACAATCATTCAAAGACAAAGCAACTGAATCGGCACAAATTCCATATCCATTTCCATCAGCAACATATTCTACATAAGTATGTTCCAAATTTCCACTTGCACCTTCTTGGAAATTCAGTCCCTGCCAACTATCAATCGAGTCTTGGTGGGTGAAATAAATTTCATTTCCTTCAATTCCGTTTGTATTCAAGTTTCCTAAAATGTCGAATTTTTTCCCATTTTCAAATCTCACTTCCACGCCTGCAGAAATTTCTAGCAGGTCTCCCCTATCGATGATCGGACTTTCCATAATGAGATAGGGAACAGCGAAATCATACCAATAAAAATCAGAAACGGTTGTTCCACCATAAACTTGAATGGCATTATTTGTGTTTACGTTTGTTGGAACGAGACTGCTGGAATCAGCATAAGATGCCATATTTATCGTGAGTGGGAAAAGATTGTTCTGGATAAAATTATCTGAGCCCAATTCAAATTCTCCGCAATTTTCCAGATAAAAAGCACCGTAAATTCCTGCGTTGTTTATGATCGTTTGATTGGAAATCGATGGTCTGCCAGAACAATCGAAAAGATGAATTCCAACAAGAGAATTATTTTCGATGCTATTAGGAGAATTCAGGATCGGTGTATCCAATTCTTTCAGAAATATGCCTGTGTTGTTTTCTTTGAATTGATTTCCACTCAAAGCAGTTGGAAATACACCGTTCGCATAAATTCCAAATTCAGAAAAACGAACTGTGTTATTGGTGATTTCGGGAAGTTCTGAAGCCAAATAAATTCCATAACCATGTTCGTGGATACCAATGCCCTGGTTGTATGTAGCATATTCGATCAAACAATTATCCAAAAAGCCATCTGATCCTGACTTAAAGATGATTCCCTGCCATTCAATATTATTTTCGTATCTGCTAAATGTGATACCTTCTGAGTTTGATCCATCTGCATTCAATGTTCCTTCCACTTCCAAATATGCTCCTTCGGTGAATCGCACTTCCACCCCATCTTCGATCGTAACCGTAACACCGACATCGACAGTAACCGGAGCTGTAACATAATGAACAGAACCATTTGCCACAGTCCAATTTATCTGATCAGAAGTAGCATCTGCACTTATCAATCCAGCATGTTCATTTCCCTGTAGATCTCCATGCGGACTACTCTCCCAGGGCGAGAAATTGACTATTCCCAGATTAATATTATCATCATTATCGATGATCCTGCTGTTGATGCTTTGGAAATCATCTACTCCCCAATAAATATACTTTGCAACAACATCAGACCATCCATTACGAAAATCATAGCTGGGAATATCATCGAGTCCGTTGTTGTAAATATCGTTCCATTCGTTAACATTCGAGCCAAAAACAGGTTGGCTGTATCCATTGATATAAATACCGAAACTTGAATTTTCTCTGATCACACAATTATTGATCTTGGGGTCAGAATTTTCGATTATGTATAATCCATTTGAGTTACTATATTTGATGTTGCAATGATCAATATCGACATTATCACCAGTGCCACGGAAATATAAAGTTCCGTTGGAATAGCCGCCATAGGTAAAATCACAATAGCTTAGCTGACAGCTTTCTGTGAGATTATACAAATAGATATTATCCCAATATCCAGAATAAGAAGGAGAACGAGTGAACTTAATTTTGTTGTCATCAGTTCCGATCGCATTGAAGCTACCATAAACAGTCATTCCATGATTTCCCTCAAAGCGGATCGTATCTCCTGCAGCGATAGTCAAGTCGTAACCATTTTGCACGAAAACTTCACTTGTAAGATCATAAGGCACACCATGATTCAACCAGAAGCTGTCATAGACGTTATTGCCCCGTGCTCTGATCGAATTAGGCACATTCCCGTAAATATTCATCGAACCAGTTATTTCTCTCAGATTATTAGCAAAAGTATAAATTGCGTAACTTCCATTATTATTAATGGAACAATTGCTAATGTAAGGATAGCCAGTAGCATGATTCACATAGATCCCATAAGTTTCATTCTCACTAAAAGAACAACTATCAATCACAGGTTGGGAATAATCTCCTATAAATAATCCCGAATTTTCACTATGAGAAAAAGAACAATTGGAAAAAGAAATTGAGTCGCTATCTTCAATTCTGACCAAGCTATTTATAGATCCACCATAACTGAAATCGCAATACTCAATTGAACTTCCATTATCACTATTATTGAAAAAGAGATAACGCCAATCACCCGCTGTCGGGGCATCTTGTTTGGAAGTGAAAATAATGTGATCGGAAATCGTTCCCTCTGCGATCAAAACACCGTTGATCGAGAACTGGACATCATTATTGAATTTCAATTCAATTCCTTCAGAAATGGTCAACGTTTCGCCGTCATTCACCTGAAAATTACTTTCGATCACATAGGGAACATTATGATTGAGCCAGGTTTGAGTGGACAGATTCGCACCGAGGGCAATTACTTGATTTGGATTGTTTCCTGTGATGTTCATCGAACCTGTTATCGAGGCAAGATGATTAGTGTGAGTGCGAATCGCATAATTGCCATTATTCTGAATGGTGCAATCTGATATTATGGGATTAGAATTAGCATTATAGCAATAGATTCCAAAATCACCGTGATTGTTTATCAAGCAATTTGATATGGTGGGAGAGGAAGATGGCGCATAATTATCGCTGAGATATAAACCGCTGCTCTCGCCATTCTCAATCACACAATTCGTTATTGAAACATTATCGTAACTTCCTCGAAAATAAATACTTCCATTATTTTCTCCACCATAAGAAATATCGCAGTAGTCAAGAATAGATCCAGCATCTGCTTGGTTGAAATATATGCGATCCCAATCTCCCGCTGCAGGAGTAGCTTGAGCAGAAGTAAAAGTGATATGCTCGGAAGCAGAACCATCAGCTATGAGTTTGCCCAAAACTTGAAGCTCACAATCAGGATAAAATTTTAACTCGTTAAGTGGCTCTATTGTTAGTGTATCACCATCGCCTACATTAATATCGCCCGTGATGTGATAGGGAACATTGTGATATAACCAAATCCCGCTGGTGATGGTTTCGTTGCCTACATTAATAGCATCTGGTGAATTCCCGCTGATGATCATGTTTCCAGTAATCGCTTTGACATTATCGCCATAGGTTCTAATTGCATAACTGCCGTTATTTTCG
>JAGYMQ010000059.1 GCA_018400535.1 Candidatus Cloacimonadota bacterium | reverse complement strand
AATATAAAACACTTAAAGGTGACAACCTATTTCCGATCGATCAGGTTAGGTATAATTAAGCCTATCAAAATTGTTTATCTCTTATTTGGCACAAGAAAGGCATTGGTTAAAGAAATAGTTGCAAAAAATAAAAACCAAACAAAATTGGATTAAGATCTATTTTAAGGAGTCAATTTGCACGATATCGGTTTGATAAGGAAGAAGCATTCTGTTTTTCGATATTTCATTATTGTTTTACTTATCGGGATAAATCTATATCTATTTGTAATAAAGAACAAACTGATCGATCGTGAGATAATTAGTGATAGTGAAACCTATAATCAAACTTCCGCTTTTACACTATTAGAAAACAATGATCACAATGACCTTTTATATCTTTCGAGAAGAGCAGAGTCAAACGCTACAAGCTTTTATTATCTTGATAGTGAAGATCTGGCATTAACACAAAAGGAATTTGCCGGAGTATATCAACCATATGGTACTATATTTTATAATTCCGATTTTAGAAATGTGTCTTATACTGTTTTAATAGATGATGAACATAATTATTCGCTGTTTGAAACACACGATAATAAAAAATCCATCCGGACCGAGGTTAAGCATATTAAAAATTACAACTTAGCAAAGATAACCACCGATTCTTTGTTGACTATAAAGGAAACTGTTTTCCAAAAATACTCTGTTAATGAAAAGATTTCTTATGAAGATAGATGTAGAATCATCAAAGAAGATAACACTCATCGACTGGTGTTTAATCCGGCTATTTATGATTCTCTTGTGCTCGATTGTTTGAAGCTGGAGCTGGATTCTTTGAATATTCGCTTTTATAATGATATAGCTGAGAATTTATCACAATTGACCGGCAGAAAATTTACTTATGAAGATATCTATAGGATCATCCAATATTTTCGACGCAGACATTTTTATATGAAAAAATTTGATCAATATAAATTCGATCAGTTGATGTATAGCTGGGTAAACATATTTGGAGAGCTCGATGTTAACGAAGATGGAAAGGCAGACTTACTTCTACTCATCCGAAACGATCGATGGTTACCCGATCAATTTATTGCTTACGATGTGGAAAATGCAGAAATTATCTGGGAGAAAGACTTCATAACAGAGATCAAAGAACTACAGATAATCGACATCGATAATGATGGAGAACAAGACATTTTGCTTTCCACTCATTCACCCTGCTATGAAATGCCTATCGATAAATTGTCCAAAGACTATATCGATGATTCGATGCATTGTTTTTTCACAATATTGGAAAAAGATGGCAGCTTCAAAAAGATCTATAATGAAAAAGTAATGGTTCGTAACGACTTAATCGGATTCTATCACTATAAATTTTTACCTCTTCCTCAAGAAAAAAGAGTAGTACTAGGTTTATGGTCAAAGAATCAATACATCAAGAAACTGCAATATCTTGATCTGACCACAAATAGTGTAATTAGCACCGATATAGATTATAATATTTTGCTGCACCTGTTTGCTGTTGATGATAATATTGTATGCATGAATAAAAACAGCGAAAAATTGCAGAAATTAACTTTATCAAAGGATTTACAATTAGAGAACACAATAAGTCGTTCCGCAAATCACAGGTATCGATATTACCAGGAAGATGCATTATCGATGGATAATAAAAATTATGATATGATCTGGTTTCCTCTCCAGGTGATCGATGATAAATTGAATATAATCTATTCTATTTCGGAAGAGATCAATTATGAAGACATCGAAACTCAAGGAAACTCAATTTACTATATTAATGATAATACCGGTTATTTAAAAAAGGTAACTTTAACATCCAATTTTAGAATTAATCCTTTTTATTTGCTGTTGTTATTATTTGAATTACTTGTGATCCTGATCTATTACTACTTCCGTCAGATCCTTTTCCTGCCCTTTGTTTCGGGAGAATCCAGCTATGCTGTGCTCTATAATTTTTTTGGTTTGTTCTATTTCTGGCGGATTTACGGAAAATTGAGTTTTTACAGATTTCCCCGAAATATTTCCCGTTCCCAGCAAAAATTCTTCTACCTGTTGAAAGACCTGACCACAGATTTCAAAGAGATCTATCAGAAGAAATTGCCGGTCATGCAGATCAGGTTATTCCGTTTGAATACCCAGAATGAGCTCTTTCTCGTCCAAAGGATCGCCCATGACATAAAAAATCAGTTACATCTGGTAAACTTGCAACTGGCAGACCAGGAAATGGACGAAAAAGACAGAGCCAAGCAGAAAACAGCAGAAAAGTTGATCGAACAGATAAGACCCACGATGAAAGGGATCTACAAGAAAACATTATTGCTCTCCGGCTTTTCCAGGTTATTCGAGCTGAACATAAAACGCAAAGATCTCATCATGCTGCTGGAGAATCTGATCATGGAATATGCCAACCATCCACAGTTTTCCAGGATCTTTTTCGAACCAGAGAGAGAATCGTTCTATGTGGATATCGATGAGAATCTTTTCCAGATAGCGATCCGCAACCTGCTGAACAACGCAATGAAATATTCCGAGCCGGATAGTGAAATAGAGATCGAACTGGATGTGCACAAAAATACTTATCAGATCTCGATCTCCAATCCGGGCAAAATTTCTGAGAATATCCTCTCGAAAATCCAATCCGGTCTGTTCTCGGAAAGTTCCGGTGGCAGCGGTGTGGGCATTCAGATCACCCGTAAGATCATCGAGAATTTTAATGGTGAACTTGCTATTGAATCTAAAGACGGTATTGTTGAAGTAATTATGAGAATACCGAAAAAGCTGGAATAACTTCGGAATGTGCGTAGCTCTTCCGAATGTTACGCTGGTAATAATCGAACATTCCGAAGACCCGTCGAAACCGGGACATTAGGAAGTTCTAATAACTTCGGAATGTGCGTAGCTCTTCCGAATGTTATGCTGATAAAAATCGAACATTCCGAAGACCCGTCCAAGCCGGGACATTTGGAAATTCTAATAACTTCGGAATGTGCGTAGCTCTTCCGAATGTTATGATGGTAAAAATCGAACATTCCGAAGACCCGTCAAAATCGGGACATTCGGAAGTTCTAATGCTATGGAATTTAAGTAAGAGGAAAGCATGAAAGGTAAGATTATCTTATTAGAAGATGTAGAGCGCATCGCACAGTATTATAAAAAAATGCTCGAGCAGGAAGGTTATGAAGTACGGATCGCATTGAATAGTACAGATTTCTTCCAAATATATGAGCAATTTGAGCCCGATCTGATCCTGCTGGACATTGTTCTGAAGAACAGTGAATTAAATGGGACCGAAGTTTTTCGCCAACTACAATCCAAACAGGATTTCCAGGCAAAGGTGATCGTTCTCTCCAGTGAAGCTACCAAAACAGAAGTAGTGGAAGCAATGAAGTTGGGAGCGGTTAACTTTAACGAGAAAGGAGAAAACTTCAATCGTATCAAATTCCTGGCAGATATCAGCCAGGCTCTTTCTTTGAAAAACCGCGAAGCAGAGATCCATGACCTAAAAAAACAATCCATAGATTCTGTTCTTTACGGTAAACATCCAACCATGCTTAAATTAAAAGATGAGATCGGAAAATTTGCCCGTTCGAACATGAATCTCTTGATCACCGGAGAAACAGGAACCGGCAAGGGACTTGTTGCAGAACTTTTGCACCAGAATTCTCCCAGGAAAAATATGCCCTTTAAATCTATCGATATAAAATCTGTGCCACGTTCATTATTGGAATCCGAATTGTTCGGTCATAAAAAAGGAGCTTTCACCGGAGCCAATTACGATAAAAAGGGTTATTTCGAGGCTGCCAATAAGGGAACACTGTTCATCGATGAAATTTCCAACATGAGTTTGGAAGATCAGGCAAAGTTACTTAAAGTGATCGATGAGAAAAAAATACCGATCATTGGCAGTGGCGGAGTAACAAAAGAGATAGATACCAGGATAATCTCTGCTACTAATCGGGATCTGCGGGAGATGATCGGTAAAGGTGAATTTCGCAAAGATCTCTATTTCCGCTTTGCTAACTGCAATATCCATTTACCTCCTCTCAGAAAGCGAGCCAGCGATATTCCCTATCTTATGGAAGAATTCCTGATCGATTACAGCCGCGAGTTCAATAAATCTCTGGATATCGACCTGAAGGAAATAGAAACCCGGTTAGAATCCTATAGCTTCCCGGGAAATGTACGCGAACTTAAAAATTTCTGCCGGTTTACAGCCGAATTTCATAATAAGATCGACAATCACATTCTCCTGCAGGAATTCGAGGAGCACATCCAGCATAACCATCGGCTGAGTGAAGGTTCTGGAGAAGCACAACGAGAAACATATAACAGACTTTTAGAAAATAACAACCTTTATGGATCCATACAGAACTTCGAGAAAATGTTTATCGAGCACCATCTCCGCAAAAATCATGGTCGTATCGGCAAAACAGCAGAATCTATCGGTCTGGATCGAACCACTCTGTACAAAAAAATGAAAAAATACGATATAGAGAAACTCTGAATATTTTTTTTGATAAAATAAATGTGGGAAAAAATTAACAGGTAGTTTATGCAAATCTATTTTAAAGATCTAACTGAATGGCACGACTGGTTGAAAGCTAATCATGATTCGGTAAACTCGATCTGGATGATCTTCTATAAAAAACATACCGGCGTCTCGTGTATTTCCTATGAAGATGCGATATGCGAAGCACTTTGTTTTGGCTGGATAGATAGTCTTATCAAGAAAAAGGATGAAAAAACCTACCTGCGGAAATTCACGCCCAGGAAAGATACAAGCAACTGGTCCCACAAAAATATCGAACGTATGAGAGAATTATGGGAGAGCGACAGGATGACCGAGTGGGGACGGGCAAAGTTCCCATTGGAACTATTACACAAAAAACAGCAAAGAGCAGAGATTCGTATGCCCTCTGCTTTCAAAAAGGCTTTAAAGAAAAATGCCGCAGCATGTGAATTCTTCCAAGATCTTGCACCTTCCTACAGGAGAAACTATCTTGGATGGATAGGTGCTGCAAAAAAAGAAACTACAAAACAAAAAAGGATCGAAGAAGCGATCGAGTTATTAGCTGCCGGGAAAAAGCTTGGCATGAAGTAAGCTGATAGAATTTCAAACTGTAAATCCTTATCATCTAAATAAAAATTACATTGATTAATTTCTACCATCTAATTTACATCGTCATTAAATTTGTAAAATATAAAAGCTAACCGGGAGCTCGATTTGAAAAAGATGTTATTCATAGGTTTTCTCTTTTTGCAATTTTTACATGCCAATACAGGTATCGACAGTCTGAATTCTGTTTTATCCAGCTTAAAAGGAAAAGAAAAGATCCCCATCTTGAATGAACTGGTGAAAGAATATTCCGGATCCCATGAATATCAAAAAGCGATCGATCACCTGAAAGAAATAATTTTCCTGACGGAACAAGGCGAATCGGATGGATCTATTTCCTCATATTATAAACGATTGGGAAAATTGTACCTTCGTGAGGATAACTACGAGGCAGCTCTAAAAAATTTTGAGCTCGCATTAGATCTTTTCCGGCAGCAACAGGATAGAAGTAATATTGCCGAAGTAATATCGGAGATGGGGTATGTAAATCAATCGCAAGGGAATTATCTGAAAGCTAATGAGCTATATAATCGTGCATTACAGATATTTGAGCAGACAGGAGACTCGCTTAATATTGCTTTGATCTTGAACCGGATCGGTAGTACACACAAATTCAATAAAGAATATGATAAAGCTCTGGAGTATTATGAATCTGCACTCCAAATAAGAAAACAATTAAACTATAAAAGAGGAATAGCCGGCTCCTATAATAACATAGCTATGATCTACATGTTTCAGGAAAAATATCAAAAGGCACTGGAACTCTATTTTGAAGCCCTTAAATTGAACAAAGAAATGGAGAACGACGAATGGATATCTTTTAATCTGAACAACATCGGTTACTTGTATTATCTGCAAAAAGATTATCAAAAAGCTCTCGATCATATGACAAGATCCTTACAGATCAAACGCAACCTGAAAGATACGAGAGGAGAAATGCACACCTTAGGTAATATCGCATCTGTCCAAAATATTTTGGGTAATCTGGAACTATCCGAAAAATATTTTTTGAAAAGCCTGGAACTGGCAAAACAGCTCGGTTCGAAACAGCATATACTGCAATGCTATCGAGATCTGGCACTACACAACGAACAAATCGGTAATTACAGACTTGCCTACGATTACCTTAGCTCCTACATAGCATTAAACGATACTCTTTTCAACCAGGAAAAGATAACAGCTATTCAGGAAATCCAGACCAAATACGAAACTACCAAGAAAGAGCGTGAGATCGAGATACTCAAGAAAAACTCCCAGATCCGTGAACTTCAACTGCGACGTAATAGAATTTTGAAGTTTACCTTCATTATAGGATTCATCTTAATTCTGGCTCTGGCACTTATCATCTATTTTTCCTATCATCGAGCCAAGATAGAGATCGAGAAAAGAAAGGTTATCCAGAGAGAATTGAACGATCTGAATAAAAATTTGGAAACGAGAGTGGAAACAGAAGTATCAAAACGCCGTGCCCAGGAACAGAAAGCTGTGGAACAATCACGTCTTGCCGCCCTGGGAGAACTGGCTGCCGGAATAGCCCACGAGATCAACCAACCCTTACATAGCATCGCTTTTTCCATGGATAATATGTCGCTTGCTCTGGAAGAAGACGATGCCGACAAGAACTATATTCAACAGAAAACCCAACGGATCTTTGAAGATATCGAACGTATGAAACGCATCGTAGATCACATCCGAACCTTTTCACGCAAACAGACAGAAGAGGAAAAAACTCCCTTCGACATAAACCGAAGCGTTACCAGTGCCCTGAATATGATCAAAGAGCAATATGCCAATCATCGGATAGATCTGGAAGTAGATCTGTATCCGAAACTTTGTAAGGTTCTGGGAAACATTTACCGCTTTGAACAGGTTGTTCTTATCCTGCTCTCCAACGGAAAATATGCTGTAGAAAAGCAGGCGGAAAAAGAGGATGAAGATTTCCGGAAAATACTGCAGGTCAAAACCTATCAGCAGCAGGAATATGTGTGCCTGGAATTTGCAGATAACGGAACAGGAATACCCGAGCAGGATCTGAACAGGATCTTCGATCCGTTCTTCACGACCAAGAAAACCGATAAAGGCACCGGTTTGGGTCTTTCTATCGCTTCCGGTATAGTTTCCGACATGAACGGGATCATAACGGTGCAAAGTGAAGTTGGTAAAGGTACGATATTTTTGATCAAATTAAAAAAGGATACAAATGAATAATTTACAAATTTTAGTTTTCGATGATGAAAAAAGGACTACCGATGAACTGAGTGAATTTCTGCAAAGGAATGGTTTTGTGGCTTATTCTGCCAACCATATCGCCAGGGCGAACGATCTACTGGCAAATAAAGCGATAGATATTTTGATCCTGGATATCCGCCTGAAAGATACGAATGGTCTGGAATTCCTGGAAAGAGTGAAAGTAAAATATCCCAACCTGGAAGTGATCATGATGACCGGTCATGGAGATATGGACACGGTGATCGAATCGATGCGATTAGGTGCGATCGATTTTCTAAAGAAACCATTCAGGCATCTGGATGTTAAGATCGCCATCGAACGTACCGGTAAATTCATCAAAATGCAGAAGGAACTTCAATATGCATCAGACAGAAATTCACTCATTTCCATGCAATTGGAAAATAAGATCGAGCGAGAATTCATCGGGGAAAGTACAGCGATCAAAGCAGTGCTCGATCTGGCTCTTAATGCAGCACAATACAAAGACGTGAATGTGTTGATCACGGGGGAAAGTGGAACCGGTAAAGAGATAATCGCCCGGATAATCCATTTTGCCAGCAGCAGAAAAGACGAAAATTTCTTCCCGGTGAATTGCTCTGCTATTCCCGAAACCCTGTTGGAAAGTGAATTCTTCGGACACAAAAAAGGATCTTTCACAGGAGCATCACAAGATAAAAAGGGCTTTTTTGAACTAACCGATGGTGGTACGCTTTTTCTGGATGAAATAGCCGATATGCCGGTTAATCTCCAGGCAAAATTACTACGAGTCCTGGAAGAAAAAAAGCTCAAAAGGATCGGTGAAGACAAGGAATTCACCGTGGATGTTCGGATCGTAGCAGCTACCAATCATAACCTGGAAAAACTGGTAGATTCAAACGATTTCCGGCTCGATCTCTACCATAGGCTCAACACGCTGCTGATCGAGATCCCACCGCTAAGAGAACGACCAGACGACATCGAACCTTTGCTGAAACATTTCGTAAAAAACTTTTCGCAGAAGATCAATCGTACCCCACCCGATATCGATCCTGCCTTGATCCCCGAATTACAGAACTACGATTTCCCGGGAAATGTTCGTGAGCTGAAAAACCTCACAGAACTTGCTCTGATCATCTGTGATTCACAAATTCTGGCAAAAGATCACTTTCCTCTGAACTGTACCCGTCAAGCATCTGCGAAAAATGAGCATCGAAGTTTTAACCTGGAGCAAAATGAGAGAGAATTGATCATAGCCGCCCTTAGCAAAGCAGATCAAAACCAGACAAAAGCTTCTGAGTTGTTAGGCATCTCCCGCCACTCCCTGATAAGGAGAATGAAAAAATATAACATCTGATTTCGCACACTGTGCGATTATAATACAAAGAAAACGCACATTGCTTTTTACGGATTATCTAAATCAAGTTAATGAGCAATTCCATGAAAAATTTTATTACTCCCTGAAGCACGATCATCAGCTTATTAAGAGCTATCTTATAAACTTAACGAAATAAATATTATCCCCTGTTAACCAACTGGCATCTCAAATGCAGAATACATCTTCATGGAATATTTAAAGAGCATGAATTTTATTTTTCGAGGATACTGTGTTTGATACCACTATCCTGATCCTGGATGATGAAGAGAGGGTTTGTGAAGAGCTCAGTGAATTCCTGGTAAGAAAAAAATACCAGGTGATCGTATCAGCCAAACCTTCCACCGCTTTCGAGATCCTGAAGAACAATCCCGTCGATATCGTTTTTCTCGATCTCACATTGCCGGAAATGGACGGTATCGTCGTGCTGGAGCATATCAACAAGCTTTATCCTCATATCCAGGTGATCATGATCTCAGGAAATAAAAATGTGAACATAGAAAAATTAGCCAGCCAGAAAGGTGTGATCGATTTTATTAGTAAACCCTTTCGGCACAACGATGTGAAACAGGCATTGAAAAAAATATCATGGAGGATAAAATGAAGAAGAAGTTATGTTTTCTTTTTTTTGTATTATTTGTAGTAGCCCTTAATGGGAGATTAGTCGAAAAAACTTTTCATTTCGAAGAACCATCAATAACACATAAAGATAGTTATGATTACATTGAAATGTTAGATTGTTTTGAGATGAATGAACCTCAGAAACCAGTTGTACCAATGAAACCCGTAAGATTATTACTACCTTCGGAAGAACAAGCGATTTCGGTAGAAGTTATCGGATTCAAAAAGCAAATAATCGGTCAAAATTACAAGTTATATCCTGGTCAATATGAAACTCATACTAGCCAATCACATCTGTATAAATTCACCGAACCAGACATTGAACTTTACTCTTCGAATAAAGTTTATCCGGAAGTTGTTAATTCACCTGTTGAAACAAATTATTATCGTGGACATTCCATAGCAATTCTTAATCTTTATCCAGTACAATATATACCCGCTAAAGGTGAATTAAGTTATTTTACAGAAATGAAAGTTAAAATAAGAACATCATCAACAACAGAAGCTTCAAAAGCTTACACAGATTTATATAGAAGTGATGAGAAAACTAGAAATACCATTAGGGAATTTGTTCAGAATCCTGAAAACCTGGATTTATATCCTATACAAAACATCACGAGAGAAGATTATGATATTAACCTACTGATTATTACTACAGATTATTTTGAAAATGATCTCACTGAGTTTGTAAAATTCAAAAAACTACAAGGTTATAACACTTTAATAGTTACGGTGGAAGATATTTATTCAACTTATACTGGTTATGATGATCAGGATGAAATAAGATTATGTATTCGTGATTATTATCAAAATAATGGTACCGAATATGTTATTCTTGCTGGAGATGTTGAAGATATACCACATCGAGGATTGTTTGGCCATTATTGGGCAAATGCAGATCCAGAACCAATTCATTACAGTGATGATGACGTCCCGGCAGATATGTATTATGCTGCGTTGGATAGAGTCGGTACAGGTTCGGGTCCCGATTGGAATGTCGATAATGACTCTATGTGGGGTGAATATGATGTAAATGATCCCGATTTTGGAGATATCACTGAAGCAGATTTTTTAAGTGAAGTTTTTATTGGACGAATTTGTGCTGATTCTAGCAGCGAATTTGCCAATGCATTGAATAAACAGATTATGTATCAAAAAACACCAGTAGAATCTGATAACAAAAAAGGTATTATGGTCGGAGAAAAAATGTGGGATGGTTGGTGCGGAGATGAACATAAGGAACAAATCCGCTTAGGTGGTTCTTACGAAGGTTACACGACTGCCGGTCTGGTCGATGATGGTTTTACTTGTCAACTTCAATATGCTCACACATACCCGGATAGTTCTTGGCCGGTTGCAGATTTAATCAATAAGATGAATGCTGGTACAAATGTTATGAATCATCTGGGACATGGAAATGTAGGTAGCTATATGGGATTTAGAGTAGATAACAATTCTGTCGAGCAATTAACATCAGACGGTACGAATCATAACTTCTATTTCGTCTATTCCCAAACATGTTACGGTTCTTCATTTGATAATCGTTTAACAGACGGCACTTATTATTCTTATGATTGTATGACAGAAAAATTCACTACACACGAAAAAGGTGTTCTAGGAGTTGTTGGTAATTCCAGATTTGGGTTAGTTGGTTCAGGTCAACACTTTGATCGCTATTTTTTCCACGCTATGTGCAAATCATCAAATCCTATATATCAACTCGGTCGTATGCAGGAATATTCAAAATATAACAGTGGGCATAGTAATTCAGCTTTGCGATGGCAGTATTATGAGTTAAACTTATTCGGTGATCCTACACTAAAAATTTGGCCAACTGATAATCTGAACGATATTAATTATGTAAATGTCATCACATATCCCTCTATTGGCATGGATCATCTGGACGTTGTAGTTAATCCTGCCATTGCCGGATTGCGAGTTTCTGCATATACAGAGAGTGGTACATTCGGTACAGGTCTAACAAATTCTTCTGGTTTTGTTTCGATAGACTTCAATCAACCTGTAAATTCCGAAGAAATAATTTATTGTATGGTTACATCAGATTACTATCTACCATATACTTTCGAAGCCGGCTGGTTACCATACATCTGGGAAGGTGATGTTTCCAATAACTGGAACGATCCAGATAACTGGTACAGTAATGATGTTCCCGGTTCAAGTGATGATGTAACCATTCCTGCCGGTACTACTTATTCACCCAAGATCTATCAATACAATGCCTTCTGTAATGAACTTACTATCGAATCCGGAGCACAATTGACCATCCAGGGAAAATCATTATCTGCTTATGATTATGCAAGTATTGCCGGTGAGTTGGTTATGAATCAGGATAATTCCGTACTGAATGTTTACGGTACTCTATCATGGCATAATGGATCTTCGGTGGATATCTCTGCCGATGGGGCTTTGATCAACTGCTTGAGTCACTTTGCCTTTTCCTATGGTGCCGATGTGCAAATGGATAAGGGATTGATTAAATTGATCGGTAGTTCCGATGCCGTGATCAGTTGTTATGATGATGATTCCTATGTAAATGACCTGGAGATCGATAAAAACACCGCTCAAGTAGAGATATCCGGAGAACTTGTCGATCCCTTCGTTATTGGTGGAAACCTTATCATCGGAGCGAATTCAACAGTTGTTAATGAATACGAAACAAACGACATCGTTCTGAAAGGAGATCTTACCTGTAATGGGAACCTGTGGTTGAATCATGCTACTTTCTTCTTCTCAGGTATATTGCAGGAGATTAATTCCTTTGCAGGAGATCATTTTAACAACTTGGAGATCAATTCTTCCGCTCTTGTGGAAATGAACTGCGATATCTCCATTCAGGGTGACCTGACAATCGATCCCGGTGGATTGAAATCTAATGGTTATGATATCGATATAACCGGAGATTGGACAAACAATATTGGACCACTGCTGGGCTTTCTGGAAAGTACCGGCTCGGTTACTTTCAATGGAACTTCAGATCAGTATTGCTATGGCGAAACTTTTAATGATCTTATCCTACAAAAATCTTCCGGTAAACTGATCATTCCATCGGGAGCTAATGTGATCTGTGATTCCTATAATTGGAATTCTGGTATGTTACAGGTTCAGGGAGGACAGTTCGAAGCACTCGATCTGGCAGATAACAGCATTGTGGGAACCTATATTTTGAACAATGGGCAGATCGACCTGCACCAGGATGCCAGTCACTATCCGGACGTTAATGGCAGCATAATTATCTACAACGGAGAATTTAATATTCACGGAGGTGCTGACGATTGTTATTTTGCACACACATACGATACTTACCTTTACATGGAAGGAGGAACTCTCGATGTGAAGGATTGGGGAATACACTTTGACGATCTGCATCTTTTTTCCCATGTTATCACAGGTGGCACGATTAAAATGAATGGCAGTTTCTCATCAGATCGTCACGATTTTGATCCCAGCGGAGGAACAGTACTTCTCTATGGTTCTGATGATGTTGATCTCGATTTCGGCTGGGGTAACACATTCCATAACATCACCATCGATAAAACTCTATCGGATAATTCCGCAAGGAACAAAAATACTCCAGCAGAACCGGTTCCCACATCAAGACGTAATTCCCGTTCAACTGAAAACACACGATCCGGTTATGCTAACCTGCAGGAAGATCTGGAACTAAATGGCACATTAGATGTAAATGGTGGAGTGTTTGATCTGAATGGTCATAGCGTCGATGCAAATAAAGTTGAGATCGCCGGTACTTTGAAAATGAGCGATCCTGCAGATCTACTGGAAGTTACAACAGATGTTATCTGGCAGGATGGCTCTTATGATCTAATCTCTGCCGGTGAGATCAAATTGGGTCGAGACTGGCGTTTTGAAGAAGGAACTAATGCAACTCTGGGAACGGGTAATACGGTACGATTTATCGGCAGTAATATCTCGGAGATATTTATCAATGAATTTGACAATGCAAAATTTGGTAATGTTATCCTGGATAAATCGGGTGGATATACAACAAGAGAAATGTACTATTCTGCTTATATGGTCGTGGATGGTGATCTAGCACTAAATGCCGATAACGAGTTTAGAGCAGATAACCTTGAATTGAATGGAGAGTTGTATATCGACAATAACGCAGAATTCAAATCAGATTATGGACTTATCGAGATAAATGCAGATGTCGAATCCAATGGATTGATCGAGATCTTCGGTGGTATGTTCAGAACTAATGAAGATTTCCAATTAAACAGCAATGGAGTTCTCACGATCGATGGTGGTGATTTTATTTCGCATAAATCTTATACAGGAAATTATCTCACCTTTGCCGGAACTTTAAATCTGCTTGAAGGGCAATTTGTGATCTGGAATGAGAATGTTCGTTTCACGACCAATCCTAATATCGATAATGCCGATATCTATTTAGGCAGAGGTTTACAGGCGACAGTAGCAAATGCTTTCCAACCAAATGGCGGATCAGTACAATTTATTGGTAGCCAGTGGTCGAATATCGAAGTAACAAATGGAAATTATTTTCACGATCTAGTAATATCGAAATCCGAAACTCTCAGAGGTTGCATGCTCTATGGTGATCTTGTCGTGAATAATGATCTGGGCGTATATGGTGGAAAATTAATGGGATATGCAAATGAGATCACTGTGAATAACTCCGTTACCATAGGAACAGGTGGATTTATCGACCCGGATGATGGCTTGTTGAAAGTAGGTGGAGATTGGTCGAATCAACGCGGAGCTGTGGGATTTGCAGAAGGTAATGGTACAGTAAGATTTATAAATGATTCGGATTCATATCTTCTTACAGATGAAACTTTTTATAACCTGGAGATCGATAAAAACGGTAGTCAATTCACTTATCTGTTTATCGATGATGGGATAACCGTAACTGTGGAAAATGATGTCGATATAAACGATTGCTCTTTAAGGTTGAGTCCAAATTCTACCTTGAATATCGAGAATGACCTGGTGATCTCGGAAGATACCAATCTATATGCATGTCTTAGCGATCCTTCATTCATTAATATTTCCGGTAACTGGTCGAATCAGAATACAACAGGTTATCCCTGGGATTATGGTTTTGTGGAAGGGCTTTCTACTGTCACTTTTAACGGCACAGATAATCAGACTGTAACTGCCATGCATGGCTCCATGGATTTTTACAATGTTGTGGTGGATAATTCCGGAACTAATCCCGATTACGATTGCGTTATTTTAAACGGCGACGCAAAAGTGCTGGGAGATTTTACGGTTATAGACGGTACCTGGAAAGATGCCGATGTTACAACCCAGGAATTTTATGGGGATTTTGAAGTTGCAAGCGGTGGCTGGTGGGTTCCTCAGGGACATATCAAGTTCATGGGAACCGGAGATCATACCTATCACAAAACCGGCAGCGTTGTTTTCCGGGATGTAACCATAAATAAAACCCTATCCGATAACACACGTGCTGCTTCTCTCACAATGCTATCCGATATGTATGCACTCAACGATGGAAGTCTGGTGGTGGAAAACGGAACTCTCGATCTGAATGGCAGTAATTTTATCTGCGATACAGATGTTAGTGTAAATAGCGGAGGAATATTAGAAGTCGATGCAGGTGCGATCTTAAAGATCGGAGATGATGCAGAACTTAATGTTAACAGTGGTGGAATGCTAAGAGTTTATGGCTCAGATGGAGATGAAGCAAAGATCACACGAAAAAGCAGTGGACACTATTACGACCTTACTATCCAGAGTGGTGGTGCGATCGATGCTGAATATGGAATTTTCGAGTATATGGCAACCGATGGTGTGTATGTTAAAAACGGTGCAGCGATCGGAGATGGCAACACCGGTTTCAATAACTGCCTGTTCTGGAAAGGAATTTCCGGTGGTTCACTGCTCAGGATCGAAAATGATCAGGATCTTCTGATATCCAACACAGAATTCGATAATAATTCCTCCAGCATGTATAATGTTTATAAAAGTTTTAATCTTGGTCATCTCGAACTCGTTGGTGCTTTCGGAGATTTTGCCGGCAGTTCCTATGAATACGATCCACATAACAGAGTAGATTGGACTTTAGCTCCCGATATTGCTGTTTCACCAGATTCTCTCTCCTTCGGGGATGTAGCTGTTGGCCAAACATCCACTCTCGATTTCACCATCGAGAACACCGGAGGTGGCACACTCACGGGACTACTGCTCTCACCTGCCGGTTTTACAGTCGGTTCCTATTCGGATAACAGTAAAAAACCTTTAAGCAATACCGATAATACAATAACTTATTCGGTAGAAGGTGGAAATACCAACTGGTATTATGTAACTTTCGAACCAGACACTGTACAAACTTTTGCCGGTAATGTTGTGATCACCCATAATGCCGGAGGATCCAATGAATATCTCCCTGTGGAAGGAAACGGTATTCAACCGCCGCCACCCGAGATCGATGTTTCACCCGATTCTCTGATCTATGGTGATATCATCGTCGATCAGGATAGCACAGAATGGTTGAATATCTTCAATGCCGGTGGGCAGGCACTAGTTGGAAATATAAGCACACCTTATGGTTACACGATCAGTGAATTCGGAAGAACAGAAAATGGTGAAAAATATTTCACCGGGAACTCGACTTCCCAGAATGGCAGGAACACCCTTTCCTTTAATATCCCCGGTGATGACCTTATGGATTACCAGGTCATGTTCCATCCCGATCAACGTCAGAATTACGATGGAACTATAACTATCACCCACAATGCTTCCGGTCCAGATGAAACTGTAGTATTAATCGGTTCCGGTGTAGGAGCAGGCTTAGATGTCGATCCACTCTATTTTGAAGAAAATCTACTTACCGGTCAAACCTCTACACAAACGATGACAGTTTCCAATATCGGTAACCTGGAGTTAGATTACCTTGCATATGCACGATATTCTACAATGATACGCGATAGTATCTTAAGCTCCAGCTTCGAAACCTATGTGCCACCTTATGGTTGGAGTACACAAGTTATCAGTGGCTACGGAACTTGGTCTCAAGCCTGTTGGGGAGCACACAGTGGCAGTTGTGCCGCAGAAGCAAGCCCCTGGAGTTTAGATGATGCCAGATTGATCACTCCCTATTTTACAGCAACCGACGATTGCATCCTAACCTACTGGATCAAACAAAATGACATATACTCAACCGGAGGAGATTTTGCAGTGGAAGTTTCTACAGACAGCCTAAACTGGACAACAATAGATAATTATTCACAAGATGAGCTGAGCGATCATTATCAAAGAAAATTCCTGTCTCTGGCATCCTACAGTGGTCAATCGATCCTGATCGCTTTCAGAGCATACAACAATAGTTACGCCCATGGAGTTTTTCTGGATGATGTTCAAATAGTTGGAGATCCCAGTCCCGATTATACCTGGCTTAGTTTCGATGGAAATGCTGTAACTCAGGGCAGTATCCCGGTTGGTGGTGCTGCCGATCAGATCGATCTCGGCTTCGATGCGACCGGTCTACCAGATGGTGAATATATGGCTGATATTATGTTCATGAGTAACGATCCCCAATTAGCGAATATGTCTGTTCCGGTTAGCTTTATTGTTGGGACTCCGGGAATTTCACTCGATCCTAATACGATAGATTTTGGCGATCTTGCTGTGGGGGCTTCGAGTGATTCTTCTCTAACGATTACCAATACTGGCTGGGGAGATCTGGAGGGAGAAATGGATATCCCAGCTGGTTACAATGTTTACGAGCTCGTAGAAAATACCGGAAATTCTCCTCGTAGATTTATTCGCGAAAAGCTGGGAGCAAATCGTGATACTCTTAGTTTTTCGATCTCGTCCGGTATGTCTCGCTATTATATCGTTTCTTTTGCACCAGATGCACCACAATCATACGATGGTTCGATTGTAATAACTCATAACGCTCCCGGTGGTTCGGATGATCTTGATCTTACAGGTAGCGGAATTGCAGCAGATCTGGTTCATTCACCCGATTCACTTTCAGCTCTTATTCGGGAAGACAGCTCAGCTACAGAAATTTTCACAATCGATAATGTAGGAAATATCGATCTGAATTACCAGGCATATGTGCAATATCCCGATGCCGACACACTTACCCTGGAAGAAACAAGTTTCGAAGATTCTCTCGTAGTAACAGGTTGGACAACAGAGATCATTTCCGGCAGCGGTGACTGGGAACAAAGTTCACTCTATCCTCATTGGGGCAGCCTTTGTGCCGAAGCAAATTATTGGGAAGTGGAAGATGCCCGGTTGATCTCACCTGTTTTCACCGCAACTTATGATTGCGAGTTATCTTATTGGATCCGAAGTTACGATCCCCCCTATTATGGTGGAAGCTTCGGGATAGAAGTTAGTACCGACGGCACGACCTGGACTTTCATAGATACCTGTGGTCAAAACAGTTACTCTCAAAGCTACATTGAAGAAACACAGTACCTTGCTTCCTATTACGGGCAGGATATTCAGATAGCTTTCAGGGTATTCAATAATCTCTGGGGAAATGGGATCTGCATCGACGATGTGGAAATAACAGGTAGCGAAAGTTCCTATTTATGGCTGAGCCTCGATGGTAGTGATTTCCTGATGGATACGTTATCTCCCGGTGCTGCTTCTCATGATATCGATGTGGAATTTGACGGAACCGGTCTTGCCGAAGGTATCTATTTTGCGAATATCATATTGAACAGTAATGACTACCAGCAACCCGCTGAAAATATCAATGTTACACTTACCATCGGTACACCTTCGATCTCGATATTGCCATCTTCGATCGATTTTGGTGAAGTAATAGTTGGAAATGATTCAACTTCATACTTTACGATTGAAAACCTGGGAACGATGCCACTTTCCGGATCGATAACCAGTCCTGTCGGATATACGGTTACAGAATCCATCACAGAAAAAAGCATCAAAAGTAAAGATCGATCTCAAAGAAATGTACTCGCCTACAATATAGATTCGGGTTATATCCAAACCTTCGATGTAAATTTCCAACCTTTGAACGCTCAAACTTACAACGGGAATATCATCATCACACACAACGCTTCCGGTAGCGATGAATTGATCGCACTCACAGGTTCAGGTGTTTCCGAGCCGGTTGTGATGACTTACAGTGCTAACAATATTTCCTCGACCACCGCTACTTCCGGCGGCATTGTTATCTCGAACGGAGGTTATGCTGTAACTGCCCGGGGAGTTTGCTGGAATACTACCGGAGATCCCGATCTAGCCGATGATCACACAACAAACGGTACCGGGTTGGGAGAATTTACCAGCAACCTAACAAACTTGATCCCAAACACATCCTATTATGTAAGAGCCTACGCAACTAATTCCCTCGGAACAGGTTATGGAATGGAAATCACATTCACAACATTCACACCGCAGATCTTTGTTTCCACTTCATCCCTTCCCGATTTTGGCGATGTGGAAGTTGGAACTTACTCGACCGTTCAGTATTACACTGTTTCGGGCGAATACCTGATCGATGATATTACGATCGATGCACCGGCAGATTTTGAGATCTCTTTAACTACAGAATCAGATGAAATTGTTAATAAAAAAGGGAACAACCGTGATTTTGCTTCACAGATAATCCTCTCACCCACGGCAGGTTCGATCCCGACAACAACGATCTATGTACGCTTCAATCCTAGTACACAATCCACTTATAGCGGAGATATTTCTCATGGCAGCACAAGCGCAGTAACCGAGAACGTAGCTGTGAGTGGAACAGGCATCACACTGCCGATCGTTACAACCGCAACGCTCTCCAACATAACTTCTACGACTGCAATTGGTGGTGGAGAAGTTACAGGCGATGGTGGAAGCTCGGTAATTGCCCGTGGGGTTTGCTGGAATACTACCGGAGATCCCGATCTAACAGACGATCACACAACAGACGGTAGCGAAATCGGTACCTTCACCAGTGATCTTACCGATCTAACACCGGATACATTCTATTATGTGAGAGCCTACGCAACAAATGATGTGGGAACCATTTATGGTAATGAACTAACCTTCACTACAAATGCTGTTCTTCCACCTTCGGCTCCAGCTAATCTGACGATAGATATTTCCGGAGGTAATATTATTTTGAACTGGGATAGCGTGAGTGATGCCGATTCCTACAAGGTCTATTCATCTACAGATCCCGGCGCAGTTATGGAAAACTGGGATTTCGAAGCAGAAGTTACCAGCACCACCTGGAGTGAAGCTGTTTCGGCTGAGAAAAAATTCTATTGCATCACAGCAGTTAAAGCCGATTAAAAGTTCTTCGACTGGAGTTCAGGCTTGACTGGACTCCAGTTTTGTTGTGATAGAAATTCAGCCTTAACCGGACTCCAGCATTTCTAAACCCCAATTCACACCAATTCGTGCAATACCCAAACATTTGGTTCGACATACTCGATAAGATCTTTTTGCAGATCAGCTTGCACAGGAACCAGTGCTCCCGGAACAATATATTTTCCACTGGTTTTAAATTTCAGATCTGTCCATGTTTCCCATTCGCTTACAGTACCAGAAATATACATTGCTTTCTTACAGGCTTTTATGATCTTACCGCCGACCTTTTCATGCACGCGCAACCAGTTATCGAATAATCTTCTGTCTGCACGCCGCCAGGTAATGTATTCATCTATAGATTGTAATGGATATTGAGATTTTTGGCTGGGACGAACCGGTATGATAAGAGCGGAAAAACCGGATCTTTTTGCCAGTTCCTTTAGATGCTGCAGAATAACTTTGCTGAATCCTTTTCTCTGGTGATCTGGATGAACAGCGATCTGTAAACCAGCCAGGATATTGGCTTTCTTTCCTTTTTTGCGATCTTCAAAACCCTTTTCCAACGCCCAATCCCAGCCTTGATCTGGCAAATTTTGCCAGGAATTCTGCCAGGAGATGGGAATCGAATTTGCAACCCCCACTGAAATATCTTTTTCCATAAGTGTGAATTGAAAATCTGAAAACTCGTTAAATAATCTATACCAAAAGCGATCACAAATTTCATCGTGAAGCATGAATTCCGGCCAAACTTGAGATGTTAGTTCGTTCTGAAGCTCTAAATGATCAGGAATGTTTTGTATAATTTTATATTTCATTAAAACTTAGGAAGAATAATCAATAGCGTCTTTGAGGAAGTGTAAAAAAGAATTTCGTGCCTTTGCCAAATTCACTTTCCACCCGAATTTTACTATTGTTTTTAGCCAAAAATTCTTTTACAAGGATCAAACCCAAGCCGGTTCCTTTTTCCTCGGCAGTTCCGATTCTGGAAAAATTGGAATCTATCTTAAATAATCTGGATAGGTCCTGATGTTTGATACCGATTCCATTATCCTGGATCGAAACATTGATTTTTCCGTTTTCTTCTGTCGTTGAAATTTTTATCGAACCGCCAGAATACGTAAATTTTATTGCATTGGAAAGCAGGTTTCGAATAACCATCTTGATCATATTGATATCGGCAAAGACGTAGGCTTTTTCCTGAAGTTCAGTTGTAATTTCGATCTTTTTTTGATTTGCCAGCGGTTGCACATTTTTAACTAAATCAATGATAATATTATCGATAGCAAAGAGCTTGGGATTGAATGTTATTGCTCCCAATTGTAAACGCGACCATTCCAACAAATTTTCCAGAAGAGCAAAAGTATTATTGGTACTTTTTTCCAATTCTTGCACCAAATCCAATATCCTATTTTTATCGTATTTATCCAAAGAATTTTTCATAATGCGAATAAATGAAATGATTGTCAGAAATGGATTTTTTAGATCGTGAGCTACGATCGAAAAGAATTTATCTTTGGCGTCATTCACCTTCTTCAGCTCGATATTTTTCAAGCGATAGATCTGTTTTTCTTTCTCTTCTTTCTCGTATTCGTATTTTTTGGTGATCTCCAAAATTCGTTTTTCTTTGCTCTCATTGAACAGTTTTTTTTCTAATTCATAATATTTTCGGCAATATTCCAAGGCTTTTTTAAAATCCTTTTCCTCTTCATAAAGAACTGTTAAATAATCATAGCAGATCATTTCCAATTGTTTAGCTTCGATCTTTGCTATTGTCTTTTGAGCTTTCAGCAGATATTTTTCTGCTATAGCAAAGTCTTGATTTGAAATGCAGATAAGTCCCAGATTCAGTTTTGCTCTGGCGATTCCATTATTGCTACCCACTTCACGCATCAGATCCAGAGCTTTTTTCGTATATTCATAAGCTTTGTTATAATCTTCTTTTTCAATGTAAATCACACCGATATTTTGATAAGAATTTGCGATGGGCATTTTTTCGCCGATCTGTTTCTTGATCTTTAGAGCTTTAAAATAATAATCCAGAGCTTGAGACAATTTATTATTCCTTCTATAAATGATCCCGATATTATTACAGGCTTTCGAGATCATGATACTATCATTTTGTTTCTCTGCTAATTGCATAGTTTTTTCATAAAATTCAAGCGCTCGTTTATTATTTCCCGACAACCAGAAATTCAATCCAATTGCATTATAGGCAACCAATAAACCCTTCTCGTCTTCAAGCTGCTCTCTGATCTTTACGCTGCGGAATAAATATTCCAGAGCTTTGTCATGTTCACCTTTCACTTTAAAAATATAACTAATATTGAACAAAGAATCTGCAATTCCTTTCAAGTGATAATTTTTTTGGAAAATGTTTAGAGCTTTGTTATACTGTTGCAGGGCAAGATCATATTCTGCTTTGATATAATAAGCGACTCCATTCATTCTGATACTTTCTGCCAATAGATCTTGTTCAGAGATCTGATTTGCGAATTTGATCGCTTTTTCAGTATTCTCAATGACCAGTTCAGGATTGGAATTATAGGAAATATAGCAGCTTTTCAAAAGAGAATTGATCTTCTCTTTCAAATTAGACTTTGTTTGATATTGTATTTCTTTATTTTCATTCATATATACAGAAAATTAATTTATCATTTTATGACAAGATTTTTATGATCTTTCTAATGCTATATCACCGATCAGATATGATACTGGCTTATTTGAAAAACAGATACAGCCGAGTAGAAATTGCAATTCCCTTTAATTTCCAACAAATAATAAATCTTATTGCTGAAAACAAATAGTATAATCACATAGATAATAGTCCGAATTAGATTTTATTTATTTTTCAATATTTCAATGTATTGAAAATTTATTTTTCTTTAAAGATTAACGATTCAGCAACGAAATTATTCTTAGAGGCAAAAAATGAGTGGTAAAATAGCAGATTTCATTTATTAATAGTCAATCAGTTTTTGATAACAAGAAAAAAATCTTCTCATAAGAAATGGCTTTTTTTATTGAAGATAACGAATCAATTAAATGAAGCAAAAATCTCCTATCTATATTGTGATCATAACTAGCGATAATTCTCCAAAACAGATGTTGTATGATTTACAAGAGTTAAGTAGAAGCGATCTCTATTCAAATTTGATTCTTGTAAAAGAGATCACTTCGTTTAAAGTCAACCTGAAAATATTTTAGTGACAATTATTTGTTTAGATTATCACTAAATTATCAAAATCTTTACTAAAGTTAGATAAATATTATTTTGTAAAGCGTAACTATTCCTAGAGATAAAGTTGTGATGCCGATTATGATACGCAAATAATTTGTTTTCATTTTTTTAACTGTCCAACCGGCTAAGGGAACGGAAAGCAAACCACCGATTATTAGATATGGCGCAAGCGACCAGTCGATATTTGCTCCCAGAATTATGTAGATGATCAAACCCACAAAGCAGGTTAGCGATTCTGCTAATGAAGTAATTCCGATCGCATTCTTTCCATTAACTCCAGATAGTAGCTGCCCGCTGGTCACCACTGGTCCATATCCCCCACCGCTAATACCTTTGTTGAAAGAAGCGATCAAACTCAATCCGATGATCTTTTTCCAGGAAAATCTGAAATTCTTTTTACTCGTAATTAAAATTAATATTCCCATTATTGAGATTAAGACTCCGATGTATAATTTCACGAAATATTTTGGGATATTCAAAGCGATGACGACAGCTAAGACTGTTCCCAAAATACTGCAAACTGCGATAATAAGCGCAACTTTTAGATGTTGCGGAAGAAAAGTTTTCAGATTTTGCAAAAAAGGTAAGTTTGGTTTTTTCTGATCATTTTTTCCAAAAGTAAAAAGCTCAACATTTCCCAATTTGTTATGCACTAAACTCGCCCCTAATCCTGTCAACAATTCCGAAAGCAATATGCTGGGAACAATTTGTAATGGTTCATAACCTAATAGAAATAAAATTGGTGTGAGCGAAGTTCCATATCCCATTCCCAAAGTAGAGTCAAAGTATTCAGCAATAAATGCCATAACGATGATCAACATTCCTGTCTGAATAATAAACGACCATTCCATGATCAACCTCCAATTTTTTTAAAAGGCAAATATTAGAGGTTGCTTTTAATGTCAACTTAATCGGTAGATATTATAGAATATATTTAGATCAATTCATCCAAAGTGCAATGTTCCAATTTGAATGAAACATAATCTCGAATCTCTTTCAATAATTTCATGAACTTACGGTTTTTTTCGATAGGTGTATGATCAAAAAAATGAACGCTAGCAGAATCAACTGATGCCAGTGGTCCTTCAAACAATCGAATTATCCGAGCCAAAGTTATTTCTTCTGGATTTTTTGCCAGCAGATATCCACCGTGTGGCCCACGAATGCTTCTCACTAATTTTTGTCTTTTCAGATCAATCAAAATTTGCTCGAGAAATTTTCGTGGTATTTCATTTTCATCTGCTAGATTCTGGATCGTCATTAACTTTTGGCCATAATTTCGAGCAAGACTGATCATTGCCAAAATCGCATATTCACTTTTTCTCGATAGTTTCAAGCCAGACTCCTATTTATTGGTTTCAGGGTTTTTCTTCGCAATAATGCTATATATCACGGGGAGAACAATGAGCGTTAGAAATGTCGCACTGATCAAGCCTCCGATCACGGTTAGCGCCATTGGAGATTTCAATTCGGAACCTTCTTGCGTGCTGAGTGCCATTGGCAACATTCCCATCATCGTTGTGATCGCCGTGATCAGAACTGGTCGCATCCGATCTTTTCCAGCTTGGATGATAGCGTCATACATATTCATTCCGTCAATTCGTAATTTATTTGTATGATCAATAAGCACAATTCCATTATTGACCACGATTCCCGCAAGGATAATCCCTCCTATAAAACTGGCAACTGAAAGCGTCGTTCCAGTGATGCCCAGAATGATCAGGACCCCAATAATAGCCAGAGGCATTGTGAACATTACGATGAAAGGTTGACGCACAGATTCAAATTGGGAAGCCATCACGATATAGACCAGGATCGCAGCCAGAAGTAAGGCAAAAGACAATGTGGAAAAAGCTTCTTGCATATCTTCATAAGCTCCGCCGATTTTAATGAAATAGCCAGTCGGTAAATTATTGTTTATGTTTTTCATTTTTTTCTGGATCGCTTGAACTACTCCGCCGATATCAGCAGTTCCAATTACGTTTGCTGTTAAAACGACTATCCTCGTTTGTTTTTCGTGATTGATCAATTTTGGACCTTCAGCAAATTCCAGATGTGCTATTTGATTTAGTGGGATAGTGAAACCCATTGGAGAGACGATCCCCAGGTGCATGATATCTTCGAAACTGTCTCTTTTGTCTTCATTTTGTCTGACCAGAATATCGATCTCTTCACCTTCTTTGCGAAAAACTCCTGCGATCGTTCCCATCGTAGTAGTTTTGATGGCAGAAGCGATCTGATGCGCTGTCAATCCATATTGAAAAGCTTTATTTTTATCGATGATAATATGACTTTCTGGTTTCCCTTCTTTGACAGAATTTCCAACATCAGTAACGTGTTCAGAGGCTTTCATAATTTCTTCCACATCAGCTGCCAGATCTTTCAACAAATCCAGGTCTTTGCCAAAGATCTTCACTTCGATCGGAGTCGATTGCCCTTGACCCATCATTTCCTCGCGTGACATAAAATTTATATCAAGCTGATTGAATGAGGGCAATTTTTTTCTGATCTCATTTTTGATTTGGTCGTAAGATAATCTTCGATCTTTCAATTGCTTTAATCTTGCATAAACCACTGCTTCATTAACTTCTTGTGGATTTGTAGGATCAGCTTGAGCTTGAGCATCAGACATTGGACCGACCAAACCCATCACATTTTGAACGCCTTCTGTTTCCAAAAAAGCTTTTTCCACCTGCAAAACGATCTCGTTCGTTTCACTCAGCGAAGTTCCAACGGGAGTTTTTACGCTCATAACCATCATTGGAATATCTTGCGAAGGCATAAATTCTGTTCCGATTATACCGGAGATCGGGATGATCAATGAGATCAACAACAGACCGCCAACGATCAAAATTGTTTTAATTTTGTGATTCAGCGCCCATTCTAAAATTTTGATATAACTTTTTTTAAAAGTCAGAAAAAAAAGTTCAGAACGATCTTTTTGAGGTCTGGCAGAAGCACGGCGGAAAATGACTGAAGCGATCACGGGAACGATCGTGAGAGAAACGAAAAGTGAGGCAGCGAGCGAAAAAGCAACGGTTAATGCTAATCCACGCACAAGAATTCCTGTCATACCTTCGGCAAAGATCATCGGGAAAAAGACAGCGATCGTCGTGAGCGTCGAAGCAGTGATTGCCATTGCGACTTCTGAAGCTCCGATTTTAGCAGCTTCAAACTTTTTCTTCCCCATTTCCAGATGACGATAGATATTTTCGATCACGACGATCGAATTATCGACGAGCATTCCCACGCCAAGTGCCAATCCACCGAGCGTCATGATATTCAACGAGAAATTTGCCAGATAAATCGGCACAAAAGTAGCGATAACTGAGATCGGGATCGCCAGAGAAATGGCTAAAGTTGGTCGCCAATTTCTGAGAAAAATGAACATGATCAAAATCGCCAGAAATCCACCAACGAAAAGATTTCCGACAGCACCAGAAGTAACTTTTTCGATGGGTAATCCCATATCCATCACTATATGGAATTTGAGATTTGCTCCCAGTTGTTTTTCCAAAAGTGCCAATTCTTCTTTAACGCGATCACTCACTGTGAGAGCATTCGCACCAGATTCTTTTGAAACCATCAACATTGCTGTTGGCTTCTGATTTGTGCGAATATGATATCTTTTTTCTTTAAAGCCATCTTTCACTTCTGCGATATCTTTTATGTAAATCGTCTGTCCCGTTTTGGTTGTAATTATAGGAAGATCACGAATTTCATCTAAAGTTTGATATTGAGCCATTGTCCGCACAAGAAAATCATCCGAACGCCTTTCCACATAACCAGCAGACATATTGATATTTCCAGCAGCAACGATCTGCACCACTTTATCGATCGGGATATTATATTGATACAGTTTATCTTTATCCACGATGATCTGTTTTTCCAATTCATCGCCACCCATCACGAGCACCGAAGCTACGCCGGTCAAATGTTTCAGTTTGGATTCTACTTCATCTTCCAAAATATTTCTTAATTTATAAGTATTTTCTCCACCAGTCACACCATACATTAAGATGGGCATATCGGAAAGATTATATTTCATAACCAAAGGACGCGAGATATCATCGGGAAGATAGCCAGCAACTTGATCTATCACATCACGCAAGTCTTGGGCAGCAAAATCAAGATTTGTACCCCAATTGAATTCGACCAAGATCACTGACACATTTTCCATGCTCGTAGATTTTAGACTTTTAATGTTTTTAACCGTCGCAATTGCAGATTCGATCGGTTTCGTGATCATCTCTTCAACGTCTTGCGAAGATGCTCCCTGATAGGTCGTGATGATCGAGATCACAGGATAATCCATATCTGGGAACATTTCCAATCCCAATTTTGTGAAAGCGATGCCGCCTAAAATTATGATGAGAACCGTCAGCATGGAAACAGTGACTCTTCGATTCACAGAAAATTCTGATAATTTCATCTTCAATCCCTAATTTGCTTGATCGATTTTCACTTTTTCACCATCGGACAAGCCAACAGTTCCTGTGACGATGACATTTTCACCCGCATCAACTCCCTTTTTGATCTCGATCTGTTTTTCATTTTCAATGCCAGTGATCACTTTTCTCTTTTCGACGATTTCATTTTTTACAACGAAAATCGTGTTTTCATCGACAATTGCTTCTTGTGGTATAATGATAGCATTTTGGTTAGATTCTATAACGATCTTCACTTTTACAAATTGATTATGTCGCAATATTTTAGCTGTGTTTTCAATAATAATATCCACCAAAAAAGTTCCAGAAATTAAGTCTGCTTCTGGTGAGCAATAACTAACTTTTCCCAAAAATACTTTTTCAGAATTAGTTAGGAAAATCATCGCTTTCTGGTTTTTTGTAATTTTCTGAATATCTCGATCAGAAACATTAATCTTCGCTTTGATAAGATCATTATTGACGATGCGGATCAAATATGGTTGCATCATTGCATCAAAATTCTCATTTTCTTTTTTGGAAATAGAAGTAACAATTCCAGCAATCGGCGCTTTGATGAACGTGTTTTCTCGAATATACTCATAAGTAGATAAAGTCTTCTCATAAAATAACTTGATCTCATCATAAGTTTTTTTCTCAACAGCATCCTTTTCCAGAAGTTTTTCCATCCGATGCAGATTTTTTTCTGCATTATCCAGCTGCAGTTTTGTCTGTTCTAATTGCGTACTATCCATTAACACTAAAATTTTTCCTTTCTTAACCTGATCACCTTCTTGCACATAAATTTTTTCTATCCTGGCGGAAAATGATGGACTAATATTCAAAACATTCTCCAATTCGATCTTTCCAGAATATTCCAGAAAGTTATTGATTTCTCCGCGAAAAGCTTTTGAAATGGCGACATTACGGAAACCACTTTCTTCAATTTTTTCATTAATCTCTGTTTCCTGCTGACAACCAGATAAAATGATGATCAGAGATAAAACTATAAAACGAATTATATTAGGCATTTTTCCTCCTGAATAATTCAAAATAAATTTTTTAACTATATCGAATCATTAATTTACGTTTCCTGACAAAGAAAAGGGAAGATTTGGCAAGGAATTTCTATTTATTTTATATTTTTTTATTCCCGATAGAAAACTGACTTATCCTGAAAAAAATAGATTCAAAAAGTGTTTCTTCTGTTTATCTTGAACCAAAATTTTTCATAATGACAGAACATTTTTAATTCTTTGTGGAAAGTTTCTGGAAATTTTTCTCTTGTTCTCACCATCAGCATTGCTTTAGTGAATCTTTTCTTTTCAGCGCATTCTGTGAAATCCAGGAAATCTGGCTATCGAATCATAACATCGTGAAAACTTGCGGGTCAGAAAAAAATGGCACGCCCGGAAGGATTCGAACCCTCAACCCTCTGATCCGAAGTCAGATGCTCTATCCAATTGAGCTACGAGCGCACAATTGAAGTAAAAATATTTTGACGGTTTTTGTTGTCCAATAATTTTTGAATGAAATTATTTCTGCGCTTTTTTTTTCTGAATAAATTTAATATCGTGAAAGTTTGCAGAATGTAAAAATTATTAAGGAGACTTAAAATGAAAAAAATCCTGATTTTCAGCTGCCTGTTCTTGATTGCATTTCTTTTCGCTGCAGAACACGAAGTAGTGGACAACTCCCATTTTTCCGAATATCAAAAAGAGCCAACCAGTGAAAATTTTCAAAAAGCTTTCAACCATTATTCCAAACAAAAAAATGATTTCAACGCCCAGTTATTCCTTTCCTACTTGCATGTGATGGAGATCAATTCCCTGATTGCAGAAATGGAAACAAACTATGATTCCTTGAATACGAAAGAAAAATTTTCTTATGCAAATTTGTTGTTGGAAATAAATCGGCTGGATGAATGCTTACCAATCTATGAAGAATTGAACGCAGATTTTCCCGCTTGGCCCTGTCCCTGGCGTCACAAAGGCGAAGCATTAATGAAACAGGGAAAATTGGAAGAAGCAGAAACAGCCACGCTAAAATCGATTGAAACACGAGAAGACCATTTTGATGCCTATATACAATTAGCAGAAGTGCAAAAATTGATGAATAAACCTGAAGAAGCTTTGCAGAATCTCAATAAAGGACTTTCCTATTACGATTCTGATCCAGAAGGTGAAGTTAGCGATTCAAAGATAAAGAAGTTGAAAGCAGAATTAGAAGCAATATTGAGGAAAAAAGAAGAATGATCTCCTGATATTTTTTTAGTTCTATGATTTATTGGAACAAATGTTGCAAAATTTTTGGTGGAGGTAAGCATGAATATTAAAAAAATTGTTTTTGTTTTGATCTTAATTATAATCATTTCATTTTTATCAGCAAGCGATAAAGTTGTCGCGCGCTTTGAAGCACCCACACAAGCTATCATCAAAGAATTCACTCCCCAAAATTATGATATTGCAGCATTTAAGCCAGGAAAATTTCTCGATATCGTTATTTCTCTGAGAAAATTTGAAGAATTAATTGAACAGGGCTATGACTTGCAGATAACGCAAACAAAAGAAACTATGAGCAACAATCTTGGTAGAGATCATGAACTTGATGGATACCGAGATTACAACGAGTTACTGAGTGAATTGCAACAATTGGAAACTGATTATCCGAATCTTTGTAAACTATATGATATTGGAAACAGCCGCGGGAAAAATTATTCAGATGCTGGTAATGCAAATTATGATGAATACAATCATGAAATTTGGACGATGAAAGTATCGGATAACGTGGAAACCGAAGAAGATGAACCGGGAATCTATTTCGTGGCAGAGCATCATGCCCGTGAACCAATCTCTCTGGAAGTAGCGATGACAATTTTGAATCACATTTTAGATAATTATGGTTCAGATCCGCAGATCACAGAAAACATCGACAACACACAGATTTGGTTTGTTCCACTTCTCAATCCTGATGGTCATAAAATCGTTACTGAAGAAATTGAATTAATGTGGCGAAAGAATATTTGTGATAACAATGAAAATGGTGAGATAGACGTTAGTGGATATTATGCTGATGATGGCGTCGATCCCAATCGGAATTATGGTTGGGAATGGGGTGGCGCAGGCACAAGCTGGTATTCTGAAACCTATCAGGGAACCTCTGCCTTTTCCGAGCCAGAAACGCAAGCTTTTAAAACATTATTGGCAGATCATCACTTTGTGGCAGGCATCAGCTATCATTCTTATGGCGAATTAGTACTTTTCCCTTTTGGTTATGCCAGTGGAATCTATTCACCCGATCATGATGCTCAAGAAGAACTGGCTCAAGAACTTGCCTATGCTATCCCTGCCCAATATGGTGGATTTTATACTCCGCAAGAAGCTTGGGGACTATATCCTTGCACTGGAACTACCGAAGATTACGCTTATGGTGAACATGGAATATTCTCGCATACGATCGAACTCGCCACAGAATTTATTCCACCAGCTTCGCAAGTCGATGACATTTGCGCAGATAATCTGGAAGCTGGCTTGATCCTCATGAACCGCGCATCTCATCAATTATTGACCGGACACATCACAGATGCAAATTCGAATGAACCGCTTGTTGCAGAGATCTTCATCGATGGTATCGATGATACGGGCGAATTCCGCAATCCTTATCAAAGCAAAGAAACCTTTGGAACTTATTACCGATTATTGACAGCTGGAAGTTATGATGTCACTTTTTCCGCTTTTGGTTACGAAAGCCAAACCTTTAACAATATCCAGATAACAGAAGATGAAGCAACTATTTTGGATGTGCAATTGCTTCCATCATCGAACACGATCGATTTGACAGGATTTGTCTATAATGGCGTCAATGGTGAACCAATTTCGGATGCTACCGTAGCCATTCAAGGTTTTGATATTCCACCAGCTACTACCAACAATTCTGGAGCATATACGATCCCCGACATTTATGAATACAATTATGATATCGCAGTGTATGCAGCTGAGTTTGCTGGAATTATCGATAATTACGCAGTTAATCCCAATAATAACGCAATTGATTTTGATCTTTTTGCTCTTGATGATGGCACATTTGAGACTGGTGAATACAATAATAGCTGGCAATTCAGCGGTAATGCAGATTGGATAATCGATCAGGATAATAGTTATAACGGTAATTATTCTGCTAGATCAGGAAATATCAGCGATGAGCAAACCTCTTCCCTATCTGTCTCGATGTTTGTCAATAATCCTGCCGAGATCAGTTTTGCGCGAAAAGTTTCTTCCGAAGAAGATTATGATTTTTTGAAATTCCTCATCGATAACGAATTGATCGATATGTGGAGTGGGAATATGGATTGGGCTGAAGTGAATTATCCAGTTGCTCCCGGATTCCACACTTTTACTTGGGAATATTACAAGGATCAAGCAGTCACAAATGGTGAAGATTGCGGTTGGATAGATGACATAATTTTCCCTTCAGCTACACTTTCTATCAATCCAGCAATGCTGGAATTTTTTACTTATGAAAATTGCGTGGACGGCTTGGAATTCACCATCACAAATAATTCACCTGCATCTGTAATTATTAATGAGATCACAGAGATCGGCACAGAATTTGACTGGTATATTGATAACTTAAATCTTTCCTTTCCTTATGAATTGGAAAGTGGAGTTAGTTTGGAATTCAACGTTAAAGTGAATTTACCAGTCGATCTTTCTCAACGTGAGATCATTTCGGATATTATGACAATAGACACGGAAATAGGCATTTACGAAATCGAGCTCTTTTTTGATGACACTCTTCTCACAAACGCTGATGATCATCTCATCTCTACTCCAAAATTGCTTGGAAATTTTCCGAATCCCTTCAATCCAACAACCACACTACACTTTAATATCCCGCCCGATCAACCTGAAGAAGCTGTTTTAGAGATTTTTAATGTGAGAGGACAAAAGATCCGCACCTTCCAGATAAATGAAATTTCCAATCTTTCGCAGAAAGTTGTTTGGGATGGAAAAAATGAAGATCATCAGCCAGTCTCTTCCGGAATTTATCTTTATCGTCTAAAATATGGTAATAAATTAATTGATAATAAAAAAATGATTATGTTAAAATAGGCAACATTTAAAAAGGAGAAAAAATGAAGAAATTTAACCTATTTGTAGTTATGATGATGGTTGTATTCACGACAACCCTTGCCTCAGAATCTCAAGCTATCGAATATGATGATAGCTGGAATGATGCTGGTTTTAGCTTGATGCAAAGATCAGCAGCTGGTGTGGAAGTAGATTATTCGATCACCGAATTCTACCTTTCCTCGCAGAGGATAAATGGCGAAGACTTGCAAGTTGTGAATCTGCCAGACGTGATGCTCCCGAATGATGAAGGTGCTCCCAACCTTCCGGGACAAGGACGTTTTATTGCAATTCCGCAGGGAGCAAGAGCTGAATTGCAGATTATTGATTCTCGTGTTGAAATATTTGAAAATGTGGAAATTGCACCAGCACCAAGAATCCCAAAAGACACAGAAGATGGACCTCTTGAGTATAATCGCGATAGAGAAATTTATTCTCGTGATGCATATTATCCTCAGAATCCCATTCAGCTTTCCGAAAAAACATTGATTCGCGGAGTTGACGTCGTCACTTTGGGAATAACTCCCTTCCAATACAATCCGGTCACAAAAGAACTTTTAGTTTATCGTGATCTGAAAGTGAGAGTAAATTTCAGCGGAGGAAATGGACATTTCGGATCAGATCGATTGCGAAATCGCTGGTGGGATAATATTCTATCAGACCACATATTGAATTATCAGCAACTACCTCAAATCAATTATTCACAAAGAGCTATGTCACGCGATGGTGCTGAATATCTCATCATCTGCCCTGATGATCCTGACTTCCTCTCATGGGCAGATTCGATTAAAGTATTTCGCACAAAACAAGGTATTCATACAGTAATCAAAACAACAGCTGAAATTGGTAGTAATAATGCGAACATCATCGAAAATTACATTGATGGAATTATGGACCCGAACACAGGTTGGGATCCAGCTCCAGCAGCAATCTTGATTCTGGGAGATTATGGCACATCTGGAAACACAGTTGTCTCACCCGTTTGGGACGGATATTGCGTCTCTGATAATATCTATGCTGATGTCTCCGGAAATGATATGCCTGATGTCGTTCTTGCCAGAATGACTGCTGAAAATGACACACATCTTCACACGATGGTTACAAAAGCGATCGACTATGAAAGAAATCCTCCCACAAATCCAAATTATTATAACAATCCGATCACTGCATTAGGCTGGCAAACGGAACGCTGGTTCCAGATCTGCTCCGAATCTGTCGGTGGTTTCTGGCACAATGAACTTGGAAAAGATCAAGTGCGTATCAATGAAGTTTACAGCGGAACTCCAGGCACAACCTGGTCCACCAATCAAAATACTTCTATGGTAGTAAATTATTTTGGGCCAAATGGATTAGGTTACATTCCAGAAACTCCCGCTTCACTTGGCGGCTGGTATGGTGGAAATGCTCAGGATGTGATCAATGCTGTGAACAGCGGAGCTTTTATGCTGCAACATCGAGATCACGGCAGCACGACTGGTTGGGGTGAACCTGATTTTGATAATACCAATATCAACAGTTTGACAAACGAAGACCTTACTTTCGTTTTTTCGATAAACTGTCTGACTGGAAAATATAATATTACTGGAGAATGTTTTGCGGAAAAATTCCATCGCCATACTCATAATGGGCAGAATGCTGGAGCACTTGGAATTGTTGCAGCTTCAGAAACATCATATTCTTTTGTGAATGATACTTTTGTCTGGGGAATGTATGACAACATGTGGCCTGATTTTATGCCTGATTATGGCTCGACTCCAGATTCACGTGGGATTTTGCCGGCCTTTGGAAATGCTGCTGGAAAATATTTCCTGCAAGCTTCAAACTGGCCTTACAACACAAATAACAAAGAAGTAACTTATCACCTTTTCCACCATCATGGCGATGCTTTCACTTCTGTCTATTCAGAAATGCCACAAAACCTTACCGTTGTGCATGATCCAGTCATCTTGAGCGGAACAACATCATTCAATGTCACAGCAGATCAAGATGCTCTGATTGCTCTTTCTGTTGATGGACAGCTTATCGGCGTTGCTGAAGGAACCGGCTCTCCTGTTCCTGTTCAGATCGCACCTCAGATCCCACCCACAATGGTTGATCTGGTCATCACGAAACAAAATTACTATCGTTATGAAACATCCATTCAAGTCATTCCACCCGATGGACCTTATGTCGTCTTCGATTCATATACGATCGATGATAATACCGGAAATGGAAATGGGCTGGTGGATTATGGCGAATCTATCAATCTTGATATGAGTATCAATAATGTCGGTAGCGATCAGGCAAACAATGTGACTGGTGTTGTTTCTACAAGCGACACATATGTCACGATCACAGATAATTCTGAATATTTCGGAAATGTTCCCGCCAATACGATCATGGATTTTACAGATGCCTTTGCCTTTGACGTAATTGATGGTGTTCCTGATGGACATGAGATAAATTTCACACTCACGGCAACTGGTGACGAAACCTGGGAAAGTTATTTCTCGATGACAGCACATGCACCTGTTTTGGAATATGATGATTTCACGATCAATGATCCAACAGGAAACAATAATGGAAAAATCGATCCTGGCGAAACTGTTGATATTGATATCACTGTCAATAATGTCGGTTCTTCTTCTTCAGAAAATGTGATCGGAATGCTTTCCATCACAGATCCCTATGTCACTATCAATACGAATTCCAATAATTATGGAACAATCGATGCAAATGGAAATGGAATTCAAACTTATAGCGTCACAGCGGATGCAAACACACCAGCGGGTCATATGGCAAACTTCGATTTTAATATTCAGGATGGAGCTGGATATTCCGCAACTGGTTCATTCTATGCCGTTGTAGGACAAATCCCCGTGCTCATTCTCGATCTTGATGATAATCATTCTTCAGGTCCCGAGATAGAAACTGCTATGACTAATATCGGCGTTTCCAGTGAATATGTGACCAGCATTCCTACTGATCTGTCACTTTATTCCTCAATTTTCTTATGTCTGGGAATTTATAGTGACAATCACGTTTTGAGCAGTACGGAAGGTTCAACGCTTGCCAATTATCTCAATAATGGCGGTAATCTCTTTATGGAAGGCGGTGACACCTGGTATTTTGACTCACAAACAGCTGTTCATTCTATGTTCAATATCAATGCTACTGATGATGGTTCAAGCGATCTCGGTCCGATTAACGGCCAGGCAGGAACTTTTGCTGAAGGCTGGACATTTAATTATAGCGGTGAAAATAATTGGATGGATCATATTGAACCGATTGGCAATGCCTATGATTTCTTCCGCAATCAATCACCAGATTATGGTTGTGCGATTGCCTACGATCAAGGTGACTATAAAACGATCGGAACTTCTTTCGAATTTGGTGGTTTGGATGACGGCGCTGTCACCAAAGAAGATCTCATAACAAAATATGCTGAATTCTTTGATCTCATTCAAGGTTCAAGCGGAACAGTTGCTGGAATGGTAACCGATTATACCACTGGGAACGGAATTTCTGGTGCTTCAATCAATGGATTTGCCACAACTTCTGGTGATGGTTCATACTCATTTAATATTGCACCTGGATTGTATGACCTGACTTGCTCAGCAAACGGATATAATTCACAAACAATTGAAGATGTGGAAGTTATCGAAGGACAAACCACTACAGTAGATTTTTCACTTGATCCTGATCCAGATTTCGATCCACCCCAAAATGTTCAGGTGAATGGAGAAACAGGAACAGTTTC
>JAGYMQ010000058.1 GCA_018400535.1 Candidatus Cloacimonadota bacterium | reverse complement strand
GATCATTTTTGGAAAATTATTGGCTGAACCTGATCCAGATCTCAATGAAGAACAAAGCAGAATTGAACTGGAAAGACCACCAAGATTGGATGAAAAAAAATTCGTTTACCACAATTCTTACGAGAAATAAAAATGAAAACCAGCTTGATAATAGTGATTTTGTTCTTGGCAAATTTCTCAAACTCAATCAAAAAGGATAATAAAATGAAAAATAATAAACTCACACCCGAAGAAAAAAAAGTGATCGTCCAAAAAGGAACAGAAAAACCCTTCTCCGGAAAATATTATGATCATTATAAACAAGGAATATATACCTGCAAACGTTGTGATGCAAAACTATTTCGCTCTGATGATAAATTTGATTCTGGCTGCGGCTGGCCCAGTTTTGACGATGAGATCGAAAATGCGATAAAACGCTTGCCAGATGCTGACGGCATCCGCACCGAAATTCAGTGTGCAAATTGTGGAGCTCATCTTGGTCATGTTTTCGAGGGTGAACAGCTGACAGAAAAAAATCTCCGGCATTGCGTGAATTCGATCTCATTGGATTTTATTCCTCAAGAAAAAGCACAGGCTATCTTTGCCGCAGGCTGTTTCTGGGGCGTGGAATATCTTTTCAATCAATTGGAAGGAGTGATCAAAACAGAAGTTGGTTACATCGGTGGAAAAACTGAAAATCCCAGCTATCAAGAAGTTTGTAATACAAACTCCGGGCATGCGGAAGCCGTGAAAGTTGTCTATGATCCAGAAAAGATATCTTATGACAAACTGGTGAAATACTTTTTTGAGATCCATGATTTTGAACAATTTAATCGGCAAGGACCAGATATCGGTGAACAATATCGTTCCGCAATTTTTTTTGAAGATGAACAGCAAAAGCAAACAGCAGAAAAATATATTCAGATTTTAACAAAAATGGGCTATGAAGTCGAAACGGTTTTAGAACCAAGCCAAACATTTTGGAAAGCTGAAAAATATCATCAAGATTATTATGAAAAAAATGAGCGTCAGCCCTATTGTCACATTCACAAAAATATTTTCCCAGAATAGAAAAGATAGCAGAAATATTAATTTCTTTCAAATTAAAAAACCAAGATTGAACAAAAAAAAACACAACAACAAATTTGCCATCATTATATTTTCTATTATTATATTTTACATTATTAGAAAAAGAAATAGGAGGTTAGATGGCAAAGATCGATCTCGTCGTGCTTGGTTTTCTGAAAAATAAACCAATGTATGGCTACGAAATTGCTGGCTTCTTCGAAAAACACGGCATCGATTCGTGGAATAAGATCAAGCGAACATCTGTTTATAAAGCGCTCAATCGATTGGAAGAAAAAAAATTCATTCAAGGAAAATTGAAAGTTCAGGAAAATTCACCACCCAAAAAAGTCTATCACATCACAGCACAGGGAAACGATCATTTTTTACAAATTCTGGATGAAACTTTGTGCAGCAAAAAATGTATCGATCCGATGGAATTTTGGAGCGCATTGCGATTCGTCAAAGGAAATATCAGCAAAGAAAAATTTATCTCCATAATTGATAATCGTTTAGCAATGATGCAGCTGAAAAAAGAAACCTTGGAAGAAAATCGTATAAAAGCAAAAGAAAAGGGAGATTTACCGCAGATGACTTTTTATCTCGAGATCATGATGCAGACTTTCCGAAAGATCGATAAAATTGTGCAAGATTCTTTACACGAGATGAAAAGACAGGCAAATCTGGCGAAAAATCAGGATACGTTCTTGAAGGAGGAAGCAAATGAAGACTAGAATTACACTCTTGCTCTTATTAGCAGTGTTCCAGTTAAAATCTCTCGATCTGGAAAGAGCAAAAACGATCGCTCTAAAAAACAATCCTGAATTGCAAGCAGAAAAAGAGACAGCGCTGGCGAGCAAGAACGAGCTCTGGAAGAATTATCTGAGCATCATTCCCTCAGCAAGCTTGAATGGAGGCTGGACAAAATTTGAAAATGAACAACAAAATTTCTCCGGTCAAAACGCTTACGATGCGCAATACTCCTATCAGTTGAACATTAATCAACCGATTTTCAACGGCGGAAAAGTCTGGCTCGGAATTGGCTTAAATCGTGATCTTTATCAGATCGCAAAAAAATCTTTAAAAAGTAAAAGACTCAATGTTATCACTGAAGTTGAAAAAAAATATTATGCAATTCTGGAAAATCAAGCTTTGCTGGAAATCGCTCGAAAAGATCTGCAGACTTCTCGCACGAACAAAGAGATCGCCCAAGTCAGATTGGATGCTGGAACGCTTTCGCAGGCAGAATTTTTGCAATTGCAATCTGAACTGGCAAATAAGGAAGTGACGCTAATTCAAAGAGAAGCCTTGTATCAAACCAGCAAAATAGATCTGCAGAATTATTTACAGCTCGCTGAAATGGAAAAATTAGAAAAGATCGATTCAAAAACATTCCAACCCGAGTTAGAAAAATTGCAAAATTTGGATTCACAGACAATAGAAGCCCTGATCGAAAAACTAAGAAAGATCGGATTTACAGAAAATCCAAATCTGCAAATGACAGAGATCGGCATCTCTTCCAATCAAAAATCTGTGCTGATGACAGCCGGCAATTTTCTTCCTACTTTGAACTTACAATATTTGAAAGGTTGGTCAAAATATGAATGGGACGATGAATTTCAAGATACGGGTATTGCACAGATCGGCTTGAATATTTCGCTGCCGATATTTCCCGTCGCTGATAATGTCTTGGAACTGGCACAAAGCAAGCATAATTTGAAAAAAGCAAAATTTGAATATCAGGCTTTGGAAAACAACATCGACCTTTCTATACAAAATACCTTTTTGAATTTAATCGCAGCCGCCAAAACAGTTTATTCAGCAGAAATAGCAAGTCAATATGCACAGAAAACTTTTGAGCAGATGAAAGAGCGCTTTCGCAACGGTATTATTTCTGCCAATGAATTACTGTCAGCTGAAGTGATGCTCAATAGTTCGCAAACGCAATATATTAGTAGTTTTTATAATTATCTCATGATCAGAGTAAATTTGATCCAGCTTTTGGGAAGTGAAGATCAGAAATTGCTCACAAATATGATCGAGTAGGAAAGGAGAAAATGATGAAATACAAATTTTTATGGGCAATTATCCCAGTTCTAGCAATGCTGTTTTTTTCTTGTGCTCCCAGAAAAAGCCAGCCAAAACAAACAGAAATGAAAAAAGAAGATGCGATCCTCGTGATGGTCGAAGAAATGACTGCACGTGATCTTGATAAATTTATTAAAATTACCGGAAGATTAGAAGGAATTACCGATATAGATCTTCTTAGTCAGACGAATGGAGAAGTCGTCGAGATCTTCAAAAAATTGGGAGATTGGATCGAGAAAGGCGAAAATATCGGTAGAATAGATAATAGCGATGCAAAAAGTCAATTGGAACAGGCAAAAGCTTCATTACTTGCAGCGGAAGCTGCTTTGGAATCTGCGGAAATGAATTTGCAGGCGTCAGAAAAATTGTTTCAAAAAGATTTGATCTCAGAAAGTGAAATGCTTTCGGCAAAAAGTACTTATAAAACCGCTTTAGCGAATTATAATGGATTATCATCCTCTCTGGATCTGGCAAAGAAAAAACTGGAAAATTCGGAATTCACAGCCCCTGTATCCGGTTTCATTGCAGAATTGAATCTGGAGATCGGTGAAATGGTCAGTCAGGGAATGCACATCGCCAGCATCGTTAACTCTAGAAAATTGCTGATCAAAACAGGTGTGAGTGAATCAGATATCAGTTACATTCAAAAAAATAATCCAGTCAAGATAAGATATGAAAACAATGAATATTCAGGCAAGATCATTGGAAAAGGAATCCGTCCTGTTCGTGGTGGAAATAATTATCCGATCGAGATATTACTCGATAATCCCAATTTGAAACTTTATCCAGGCATGATCGTGGAAGGCAATATTTTTTCTCGAACATATAAAGATGTTTTATACACTTCCATTGAGAATCTGCGACAAAAATATGATCAGGATTATCTTTATGTGATCAATGAAAAAAACAGAGCAGAAAGACATATCGTCGAACTCGGTGAAAAAGTGGCGAACAAGATTATTATCCGTTCTGGCTTGGAAGCTGGAGACAAAATTGCAATCGATGGAATAGACAGTCTGACGGACGGAGCGCTGGTCGAAGTGAAAACTGCTTTCAATTCAAAATAAGACAGCAATCTCAGGAGTGAATATGTCATTAGCAAAATTCTCAGTAGAAAATAGTGTTCTCATCAATATGATCATGATAATCGTGTTTGTCTTTGGATTATACACGATGATCAATATGCCAAAAGAAGAAGCGCCAGCAGTAGATTTCGGAGCTTTCTATATAATCGTGAATTATCGTGGAGTTTCTCCAGCAGAAATGGAAGAATTAGTCGTGCAAAAGATCGAAGAAGAAATTTCCGACCTGGAAGACGTTGATTATATCACTTCGACAGCTTCTGAAGGCAGAGCTTCGATCTATATCCAAATGGATGCAAAAACCGATATCGAAAAAGCCTGGAATGATCTGAATACAGAAATGGATAAGATAAACGATTTACCGGAAGATGCTGATGATCCTTTCATATTGCGCTTGAATATGCGGGAAGTGAATGAGATCTGCACAATTGCACTTGGTGGCGAACTCTCTGATAATGCAATTCGCGAGATATCTGAAGATTTTAAAGATGAAATCCTGGAACTCGATTATATTTCCAAAGTTGAAATTTCAGGAACAAAAGACCGTCAAATTTGGTTGAATAGCGATATCAATAAATTGAGAGAATATGGGATCACTCTCAACGATCTGGCAAATATGATCAACCTCAGAAATTTGAACGCTCCCGGTGGTTCTATCAAAGTGGGTCATGCAGAATTTTTGATCAGAACAATGGGCGAATTTGAAAATATTGAACAGATAAAAAACCTTGTTGTCAGAATGGATGAAAAAGGACGTGCAATCCGCATCAACGACGTCGCCACTGTGATCGATACGCTCGAAGAAACCGTTACGATGAGCAAATTGAATGGCAAAAGCGCTGTCACAGTAGATGTCTTTAAAAAAGCCGAAGGCAATATTATCAGCGTGATGGAAGATGTTCGCACTAAATCTGCTGAATTTGAAAAAAGGATAAAGGGACTTTCTGTGGAAGTGCGCAATGACGGTTCTATCCGCGTAAAAAACAGCATAAATACGCTTGGCAATAATGCTATGCTTGGTGTCATTCTTGTTTTCATCGTTCTGACGATCTTTATCGGCTGGAAAAATGCGCTTTTCGCCGCTTGGGGCATTCCCTTCAGTTTTTTGCTCACCTTCATCTTGATGCAACGCTTTGATGTCACTTTGAACAATCTCAGCCTCTTTGGCTTGATCCTTGTTTTGGGCATGATCGTGGATGACGCGATCATCGTTTTGGAAAATATTCATCGCTATCGAGAGAAAGGACTTTGTGCCAAAGAAGCTGCCATCAAAGGTGCACGAGAGATTTCCTGGCCCGTCGTTGCTGCTGTTGCCACGACCGTAGCTGCTTTTTTCCCACTACTTTTGATGGAAGGAGTTTTGGGACAATTTATGAGCGTTTTCCCGATCGTTGTCTCAATGGCACTTTTAGCTTCCTTGTTTGAAAGCCTTGTCATTCTTCCATCTCACGTGGCAGAATTGAGTGGAAAAAAGAGAATCGATCCCAAGAAAAATAGCAACAAGATTTATGACTGGCTAAGCAAGCATTATCGAAGATTGGTGAAATTAGCGCTCAAACACAGATTCAAAACTTTGATCATTCTTATTATCGCACTGCTGCTTTCCTTTTTTACTCTTTTTTCAGGACTGGTGAAGTTTCAATTCTTCGCTCGCAGCAAACCAAATACTCTTGTTCTGAAATTGGAAACTCCGACGGGAACAAGCTTGGAAAAAACTGATCAAGTCGTTTCCAAAATTGAAAATTTTATTTTGAATATTCCTGAAAAAGAAGATGTGGAAGCGATCGTGAGTTGGGTCGGACAATACAATCAAAATTTCCGTCCCCAGATCGACACCCGCAATGCTCAGATCAGGATTGATCTGGTAGAAATCGATAAACTCAAATTTTCTCACACCAAGATCAAAAAAAGGATCAGAGATTATCTGGATACGATTCCTGAACTCTATACTTATCAATTCCGAGAAGGAGGTCGCGGTGGACCGCCAGTCGGAGAAGATATTGAGATCAGGATCAAGGGCGATGATTTTTCGCGTCTGGAAGATATCGGTGAATATGTGTTGTCGGAAATTGAAAAAATCCCTGGAACTTCTGAATTGGAAACATCTTTCAGCGAAGGGAAAAAAGAGATCAGGATTCTTCCAAAACACGATAAGCTTGCCTATCACGGCTTGAATGTCCAAGCCATTTCTTCGCTCATCAGATTCGCTTCCTACGGAGCTTATATCTCCAAATATCGCGGAACTGGAATGGATGAATATGATATCGTATTGCGCGTGAAGGAAAACCAGATCGATGATCTGAGTGATCTGGAAAACCTTACGATCCGCACCAGAAAAGGTGATGTGATCCCGATCAAAGAATTGGCAGATCTAAAGATAACTGCCGGCTATGCTCAGATCGAACATCGCGATCGGAAACGCTTGATCTCGGTTACTGGCTCCGTCACAAACTATCTGGAAGATGGAAAGACAAAAATGCGCACAGCCGATGAAGTTACTGAGATCTTGCGGGGTAACACACTTCTGGGAACTAAAGGCATCTTTTCCGATTTCTCTGAAAGATTCCCGGGTTATCAGATCGAATATGGCGGACAAGCAGAACAGCAAAGCGAAACAAATCGGTCTTTATATTTTGCTTTCGCGGTTTCTATCTTGCTCGTTTTCACGATCCTGGCAACTCAATTCAAATCTGTCGTTCAACCGCTGATAGTCATGGTAACTATTCCTTTTGCTTTCATTGGTGTGATCTTTGGCTTATTGGTTACTGGTCTGCCCTTTTCCATGATGACAATGATCTCTGTAGTTGCCTTAGCTGGAGTTGTGGTCAATGATGCTCTCGTCCTCGTTGATTTTGTCAATCGCGAGCGTGATAGCGGAGTGGATCGTTGGAATTCTCTGATCAATGCCGGCGTGATCCGTTTGCGTCCGATCTTGATGACCACGATCACGACAATTGCTGGTTTTATGCCGATCATCATTTCTACATCGAGCACTACAGCAGAATGGAAGCCAATGGCAGTCAGCATCGCATTTGGTCTGGCTTTTGCCACATTTCTAACGTTAATTGCCATACCGGTGATCTATTCTCTGGTCGATTCTCTGTTTGGAAAATTGAAATTAACACGTTTCAAAACTCATCAAAAGTTTGATGAATGCGTTGATATTGATGCAGACGGGAATAGTTAATTTCAGATAATATAAATAGAGACGTCCAATGCGGGCGTCTCTTTTGTTTTTCTCAAGATATTTATCTTTATTATAACTTTTATAATTTTCGTTTTACCATTTAACTTTGGCTTCAAACTTCCAACTCTGAAAATTTTTTAACACTTCATAATCAGTTTTTACTCAAATCAAATTCTGCAAGAACGTTATCCAATTCTGTATCGACGATCTTTGCTTCTTTATAAGTGAAACCTCATAGATCCAAATCATCTCACACTGTCACCTC
>JAGYMQ010000057.1 GCA_018400535.1 Candidatus Cloacimonadota bacterium | reverse complement strand
TAATGCTTTCGGTGCCGGCTATAACTGCTATAATCACGATGGAACGCAATGTGCTGATTGGCCCTTGCCCTGCGGAACAATTTGGAGCTCTACCACGATGCAGATCACACCAACCTTTGGCGATGTGGATGCTGATGGTGAGATAGAAATAATGGGTGCTGCGACCGATATTGTGGGCTGGGTTGTGGAATGCTATCTCTGGGAAACCGGAGAACTGTGGAACGAAGACCTTGCTTATATGATCATCGATGGTTGTAATATCCAGCATAATGGTTTGTATGCTGAAACAGAAGCTCCTCCTACTTTTGACCCACCTCAATTTTTGGAAGCTGATAGAGAAAATTATAACGAAGTTCATCTAAGCTGGCAATCGCCTAACGGTGATAACATTGTCAAACACCATAACGGATTTGACGATAATGGGATAGGTGGACCTCACGATTTTCAGTGTGCAGCCAGATTTGATTCTGTAGAATTACAGAATTATTATGATGTGGGAGAATTGGAATGGATCAATCTAACCCTTCTAAGCGATACTTTCGATAATGCTTATGTAAAAGTTTTTGAAGGTGGAAGTTATGGTGATCCCGGCACGGAGATCTATTGTGAAGAGATTACCAATAGTGTGATCCCTGGAGAAATGTTGCATCATCATATTGCAGATCCAATTCCGCTTGTGAACGGCAACGAATACTGGTTAGGATATGAATTCGTTTATGCGGCAGATCATCCGGCAGCAGTCGATGCCGGTCCGATGGTTCCAGGGAAAGGAGCCTGGATTTATGCTGGTGTTAACTGGGAGCTACTCACAGATATTGCTCCTATCTTTGATTATAATTGGATCATAGAAGGCGTGATCACTATACCATCTGATAACTCCAGATATTTGATGGGCTATAATGTTCATCGCGATGGAGAAGAGATTGCCCAGATCAACGATCCTGCTATTTTGGAATATCATGATGATCAAGGATTAGATGCCGGAATTTATGAATATTTTGTTACAGCACTGTATGAAGATCCAACCGGAGAATCGGAACCTTCCAACATAGCAGAAGTGGAAATAACGCTACCACCTCCGATAAATCTTAGCGCTTCCAGTGCTGGTACTAATGTGTTGTTACAATGGGATTATCCTGAACGTGGTTTGGAATCTTTCAATGTTTATCGTGATGAAGAATTGATCGCTGAAGGTATTACAAGTATATTTTATATTGATCAAAATGTGCCTTTTGGAAATCATATCTGGAATGTAACAGCTGTTTATACAGGTGAATATGAATCGATTTTTTCGAATGATGCTGGTAATCCTAGTGATGCTAATGAATATGAAGTACCTATTGTAACCGAATTGATAGGTAACTACCCCAATCCTTTCAATCCCGAAACAACGATCTCGTATAGTTTAACCGATAAGAATGCGAAAGACGCAAAAATCGAAATATTTAATTTGAAAGGACAGAAGGTTAATGAATTAGAAATCAGGAATGACGAGATAAGAATTGGTTCTGTTACCTGGAATGGAACCGACGAAAACGGCAAACCGGTTCCCAGCGGAGTATATCTCTATCGATTGCAAGCTGGCGATTATGAAAAAACCAAAAAGATGTTGTTGTTAAAATGATTTTTATTCAACAAAATATTTGAAAGTTAGTTTTTTCTAAAAAAGGCATTTTTATCAAAAACATGTCAAAAATCAAAATTTGGATGAAATTATGAAAAGTTTTGAATTGCTTTCCAAGATTGCCTTAACGATGGTAAATGCGAATGGTTTTTCTGAACAGATAAACTGCATTTTAGAGATCGTGGGGGAATTTATTGATGTCTCAAGATGCTATATCTTTCTGGACGATCGTGATAGCACAAAAACTTCGAACACATTTGAATGGTGTAATGACGGCATCGAACCCCAGATTGAGGAATTGCAAGCTATTCCCTACGAGATAATTCCTTCATGGCGAAAAATGCTTGTGGAAGAGGGCAGGATATATTCTGAAGATATTTTTGAACTACCGAAGGATGTCGTTAAAATCCTCGCACCACAAAACATTCTATCCCTGATAATTTATCCGCTCTATATCAACAATAAAATTCAAGGTTTTATCGGTTTCGATGAATGCGAACAAAATCGTAAATGGTCAGATATGGAATTGAACCTGCTGAAGACAATTTCCGGTATCATCTCCAATTTGTATGAACGCGAATTCATCAAAAACAAGCTGGCAAATGAGAAGAAAGATTTTGAATCTTTGTTCAACACAATAGACGATCTGATGATCATCGGCGATCTCGAGGGTAACATCCTGCATGTTAATAATGCTGTAAAAGATAAACTGGGTTATTCTTTCGCAGAATTGAAACAAATGACAATTTTGGACTTGCATCCGGAAGATCAAAAAGCTGAAGCAAAAAGAATTTTGTCGGCAATGTTTGCTGGTGAACAAGAAAGCTGCCCTTTGGAACTGATCACCAAAAACGATCGAAGATTTCCCGTCGAGACGCGTATCTGGTTTGGAAACTGGAATGAACAAGATTGTATTTATGGAATTTCAAAAGACCTTTCCCGAGAACATGAAGCTTTGGAAAAATTTACTAAACTATTTGAAAGCAATCCTGCTTTGATGGCAGTCAGCACAATGCCAGACCGCAAATTCATCGAAGTAAACACAGCTTTCTTAAAAAGATTGGGATATACAAAGCATGAGATTATTGGAAAAACAAGTTCAGAACTTGATCTTTTTGTTGATCCCAAAATGAATGATAAGATCAAAGAAGAATTACAATTTTCAGGAAAAGTCTTGAATATTGAAATGCAAATTCGCTGTAAAGATGGGAAATATATTGATGGACTGTTCTCGGGTGAAATTTTGAGTAGTTACAAAAAATCATATTTTTTGAGCGTTGTGGTTGATATCACAAAACAGAAAAATCTGCAATCGCTATATAATGCACAAATGATCAGATTATCCAATATCATCGAAAGCGCTAATCTGGGCACCTGGGAATGGAATATCCAAACTGGCGAAATGAACTTGAACGAGCGCTGGGCTCAAATAATTGGCTATAAATTAGAAGAACTGAGTCCCATTGATTTTTCTACCTGGCAAAAATACACTCATGCAGATGATAGTAAAAAAATCAAAACAGTATTGCAGCAACATTTCAACGGCAAAGTTTCATCGTTTAATATCGAATATCAGATGAAACATAAAAATGGCTGTTGGATCTGGGTCCACGATCGAGGAAAAGTTATCAAATGGGATAATGCTGGAAATCCCTTAAAAATGTTTGGTATCCATTCTGATATTACCGAAAAGAAAAAAATGGAAAATAAGATCAGAGAAATTTCGATCCGCGATCCGCTCACAAATCTTTATAATCGCCGCTATATTTTTTCTCGGGTAAAAAAAGAGCTGGAAAAATTGAAACGCGATCGAGAACATTTTTCTATCTCCATAATCGATCTTGATCATTTTAAAAGAGTAAATGATATTTATGGTCATCTTGCCGGAGACAAAATACTCTCAGATTTTTCAGACTTGCTCAGAGAAAATCTACGAACCTATGACCTCGTGGGAAGATATGGCGGTGAAGAATTCGTTCTGACCCAGTTTAATTTTAACAAGAAAATCGGAGCAAGACGTGTTTTGGAAATATTGAATATCGTTCGCGATACAGAGTTTCAATATGAAGGAAACAAGATCAAACTAACTTTTAGCTGCGGCATCTCTGATACTTTGGATATCAAAACAGGAGCTATCACCATCGAAAAAATGTTGAAATTAGCAGATAAAAGACTTTATCTGGCAAAAAATACCGGAAGGAATACGATCGTCTATGATGACAATTCGACGGTTAATGAAATCGAATTGTTAGCTCAAGTAGATTGAACTTGTTTCCTTTTCAGCAAACGGAAAATTTCCCAGACAACAAAAAACAAAATACAATAATCAGCGATCAAGATCAAATAAAAATTTACTCGATATAAATAGTTGAACAGTAATCCAGCAATTAATAAAACCAGGTCAAAATGCAGAAAATGTTTCCAATCTTTCTCGATCAATAGTAAAGATAGAATAGGCAACCAAATCACATTGTTGTAGGAAAGTCGGCTGGCTGGCAGGAGAAATTCGCTGATGAACAAAAGAGAAAAAGCGATAAAAAATATTTTATTTGAGGAAAGAATAAATTTCTTTTTTTTCCATAAATAGAGACCAAAAAAATAGGAAACCAGAATTAACGCAATCCAAAAGAGCTCTCCTCCCAACCTGATATCAAAATAGCGATAGATCATTTTTCGTAAGGATGAATCGATAGCTGGCAGGTCTGCAGAAAAAAATGTATTTTGCACGCCTTCGATATTGTTGAAAAAGGGAATGAAACCAAATCTCGCTTCGATCAAATTTATATGATGCAATCCATGAATCTTCATAGCCAAAAAATAACTTTCCCAGATCTGAAAATCCATGAAAAGAAAAGAAGAAATCACTCCCGTGAAAAGACCAAAAAATCCACCAAAAATTATCTTTCTTTTTCCGAAGATGAGAAAGGGCAAACCCATAATGATGAAAGGCGGACGCCAAATCGCTGTTAATCCCAAAATGAAACCTGCTAAAATTTCTTTTCCTTTTTTGAACAGAAAATAGGAGAGTATCATAGCAAAAGTGAAGAGAATGTAGATCTGTCCATTTCCCACGTGAAAGCGCCAGAAATAGCTGCCAAAAATAAACATAAAACCCAATATCAAGATCAGTTTATATTTATTTTTAGATAATTTTGCTAAGAAAAAAATTGATAGGAGCAACAATATTTCCTGTATTGCCAGCCAAATAATCTGCTGAATTTTATAATCAAGACTCGCAAAAGGAAAATGAAGAAGCAATAATGATGGCGTTCCTGTATAACGGCTTACGGGAAGCGTTTTAAAATAATCTCTGCCATCCACAAAATATGGTGGTGAATTCACTCGCCATTTGGTGAAATAAGGATCTCTGTCATCCAAAGTAACACGAGCTGCAACGACGCGATTGCGCAGATCGATACCTCCATATTTGAGCGTGTTAAATACATCGAAGGAAAGACAGATCGCAGCAATGATGATCGAATAAAGTAAAAGAATATTGATCAGATTTTGAGCATATTTTTCTGTATTCATATTTAATAGATCCTGGGCGGGGCATATTTTATAAAATATCGGGGATGTTGGTAATATTCAAGTTGCACATTTGAGATCAGTTTCAGTTTACGTTCCATAAAATCTGAGATCTCATTTTTTCGATCAAACAGATCAATTTTTTCCATCGGATCTTTCTCTAAATTGTATAATTTTTTTTCCTGATAAGGATATCTAGTCATCAATAATTTCCAGGGCCAATAGACCAAAGCATCTTGCTGGATAATTGCATTATTGTGAATTAAAATCGATCTTTTTTCTGGAATGAACGCCGAAAATCCCTGAAAAGAAATCGGATTGGGTAAATTCATCAAATCTAAAAGAGTTGGAAAAATATCGATGTGACTAATCGCTTTTTTGATTATTTTTTGTTGATCATCTGGTGTCTTGATCAAAGTGAAAGTGCGTGAAGCTTCATCATAAAGTTCACTGGAATGATTGGCAAACTCGTGTTCATAAAATGCTTCGCCATTATCTCCGATAATTAAAAAATAAGAATTTTCCCAGAGTTTTCTCTCTTTCAGGAAGTGCACAAAATCAGCTATCATCAAATCCAGATTATATAAAGCATTGAAATAACGGTTTTTCACAATTTCTGCTTTAGATTTTGGCCAAAAAGCATAGACAGCTGGAAAATCCATCTTAGCAGGCTGAAAAGGTTCTTTCCCATTTTCTGGAATGAAATAATCAAAATGGCTGTTCTGCAAATTCATTCCCAAAAACAAACGATTCTTTTTATCAGCTTTTGACAGCCATTTCTTTGCTTTTGCCAGCGTTTCTGAATCAGGAATTTTACCCGCTGTTGCCTTATTTTTCAAGATCAAATTGAGCAAACCAGTTTTATCATCTTCATTGAGCCAGGTTTTCTCATCATGATCTTCCGAATGATAAAAATAATCCAGACCTTGATCTTGCAGCCATTTTATCATCCCGCCCCAATTTTCGTTCTGCGAAGAAATATAGCCTGTTTGAAATCCATAATATTTAAAATATCTGAAGATCGACAAACCTTTTTCTGCTGATATCGTTCGCAAGCGATCCCTTCTGCGCAAAGGATAACGAGCATACCAGATCGATGGATCAGAATAATCTGAATGAGTGGAAGCGGCATAAGAACGATCAAAAAAAAGTGAATTTTTCGCTAGATCTTTCATGAAAGGAATCGGTGATGGCTCTTCATAAAATAGATCTCTTCGCATTGATTCGATCAAGATCACAAATACACAAGCTAGCTCTTTCTGAATTTTTTTTGATTGGTCAAAATCCTTTTTTAGATGCAAATATTGCAGCATAATTTTTTGATCAATCTTTTGATCGTCACCCGCATTTTTCAACAATGCAAAATACGGATGATACGAGCTTTCATCCTGAAAAAAACTCAGAAAAAAAATTAGAATTAAACTGATCATAACAGCAAATAATTTTTTTTTGTGTCGGATCATCTCTTCACTTGTTGCGATTTTATCTAACAAAAAAGTGATCCCAAAAGCTAAACTGATCGAAAAAATAAATCCCGTAAAAATTAATTTTGGATCACTAACAGCAATATGTTTGATAAACAGCCAGAAATTCTGCAAAGCAAAAAAAATGGCATTCAAAGAGATAAAATATTGATCGTCTAAAAAAAATTTCCAGCTGCTGAAATCGATCAATAAGAGCAGAGAAAGAAACAAAAAGATTATCAGAGTGATGAGGAATTGCACCACTTTTTTTAAATTTTTTGCTAAATTCAAGATTGTAGAAAAAAAACCAAAAATTATGAACCAGACTAAAACTGCGCTTGAGAAAAGCGTGATCATTCCAACATTGTGAAAAGTCTTCACTCTGAAATTTCCAAATATGATGACCAGTAAAAATTCCAATCCAGCAAAAACAAAAGAAAACGTGAATACTAAAACGATTTTTTTAATCATCATTCAACCATTTTTGAAAATTCAAGATGATCAAAGCGATCGGGATCAGCAGCAACACGTTGTTATAATCATATCTCGCTGCTGGCAAAAAGAATTCACTGCAGAAAACAAGCAAAGAACCAACGAGGAAATAAATTCTGTGATCAAAATTTTTAACTTTTTTGACAAATATGAACAATATAACAAAGAGTAAAATCGTAAAAGTGAAAAACAAGATATTTTTGGATATTAAAATTCCTACAGATCGGAAAAGATATTGCAAAGATGTATCAAAGATGGGAATATTTTGCAGCTTATAAAGATCCAAAAAACCTTCAATATTTTGACTGGGATATTGGTAGGATGATTGATAAAAATAGTTGAAGTGGATCAATCCGTGTTCGTTCATTGCAGCAAAATAACTTTTCCAAACTGGCATCCCAGCAAAAAAAAACGTTGCTCCTAAAGTAGCGATAAATCCGACAATATTGCCCAAAATATATTTGAATCTTTTTTTGATGATAAATGGCAGGCTGAAAAGTAAATAGAGAAAACGCAAACCAGTCAAGAAGCCAAGAATTATACCGCTAAGAAATTCATTTTTGCGATAACTCCAAATCGATAAAGAAATTAGAAAAACATATAAAATATAGATCTGGCCTCGCTCGATATGTAATCGCCAAAAAAAACTCGATCCTACAAAAAAAAGCCCAATTATCCAGATCAGTTTTTTTTTGGTTAGCGATGCAGTGCATTTTCCCAAAAAAAATAGTGATAACAGAAAAAGCAGCCATTGCAAAAAAAACCAGATGAAACGCTGAATTTTATAAGACCAATCTGCGCTAACAGAAGCAAGCACCAGAACAGGCGGTGTAACGGTGACGCGATTCACTTTCCATTCTGGATTATCACGCGGGTCAAGCAATTTGACAGGATCATCTTGTTGCCATTTATAGAAATATGGATCTTTGTGCAGTTTCAACAATCTCGCACCAACCACGCGATTACGCAGATCTACTCCACCATATTTCACTGTATTTCTGATATCAAAAAGGAAACTGGAAGCTGCAAGAAAAATCGCAAAGATCAGCAAAATATCAATAATTTTTTTCATTTTGGCTTCTCCGTTCTGGAAAATATTTATAAATCCTATTTTTTTTCATGATAATCCTTTTCAGTATTTATGTTCCAAATATTCGATTTATCATTTTTTTTCTGGATAATATTTTCCACGGATTCCATCGCTGTCAGCATCGAATGATCCTGATTATTATAGCGGTGCATTCCATTCCTACCGATCAGAAATAGATTGGAGAATTTGTCGGTGAAATCTCGGATGACATTAAATTTTTTGTAGCTACCAAAATAAGCAGGATAGGTTTTTGGCATGCGGATCACAGTGCCATCGATCACATCTTTTTCAGAAATAATATCTATCTTTACTAATTCCTTGATCGCAAAATTCTTCATTTCTTCATCAGAAAGTTGCCAGAGCTCATCCTTTTCATTGCAAAAATATTCCATACCAAGCCAGACATTTTTTAAATCTTTAACAAGATAAGGACTCCAATTATTAAAGATCTGCAGACGTCCCACTTTCACATCGCGTTCTTGAATGTAAATCCAATTATCTGGAATAATATCGTGCAGCGTTTTTTGTTTTGTTTGATTTTTTATTTTTAGCTTTTTCAAGAGCAAGCCAACCGTGATAAAATCACGATATTGCAGATTCCCTGCTATTTTCTGAATGTTTTTTGGAACTTTCTTGCTCATCGCTTTTATCAGATCTTTCACCGGCATTGTAGAAAAAACGTAATCTACTTTTTCTGCCCGAAATTCTCCTTTTTCATCTTTGAAAATTACTTTT
>JAGYMQ010000056.1 GCA_018400535.1 Candidatus Cloacimonadota bacterium | reverse complement strand
GCTGCCTATAATTTATAATAATTTGAGTCTACTATATTAGGACTGGACAGTATATTTCGAAAATTAATTAATCAGTTTTTAACTGATAATGAAACCGTTAACCAATCCCAAAAATTTAAACCTTGCGAATTAATGACGAAAATTTTAATGGGAATATATTTATCTTGGAGGAAAAGATGAAAAAGATAATTATAATTATCTTGTTTGTAATTGGTGTCAGCTACATATTTGCAAATTGCGATATGATTGCTATGATTGCAAAAGAGGGTAATACAATATCACAATTTGGAAATTCAAGTGGAACTTATGAGTATCCATTAGATTTTTTTGAATACCTAATGCAAAGATCAATAAACTCAGGTACAAAAGCAAATCCAAATGGATACGGAGTAATTTTTTATCATTCAAATTCAACAATAATTACTTATGACCCAACCAATCTTTACAACGAAGACAATGAAGCTTGGTATTTAGTAGATTGGAATAACAATAGTGATAATTACTATCATGGCACAGAATATAATACAGATTTCGATGACAACGATGCATTGAATCAAGCTTATGATGTTATTCTTAATCAACATGGTTGTGAAAATACTGAAGCTTCAATTGTTCTTGGGCATGCACGCAAAGGAACCACTGGTACAGGAAGTCATCCTTTTAGATTTAATTTGGGTGATAAAACATTTACTTTCATACAAAATGGTGGTCTTGAAAATGGAATCAATCCAAATGAACCCAATATAAAATTAGCTCTACATACAGAATTAAATAGCGTAGGCTGGTTTAGTAATCATTCATTTAATTGGATTGATGATCCTGCTAATGCTGGAATTGATCAATTCATTGATAGTGAGCTTCTATTTCACTGGATAATGAAAAATATAATTGATAGCAATGGATCAGTATTAGAAGGTTGTAACAGAGCTTTAACTGCGACAGTAAACGGCATTGATTTAAGCCAAGAATTATTGACTCCTTATGGTTATCATAATTGGATAAACTGTGTCAATTTTATATTATCTGATGGAGAAAAATTATATGTATTTCGAAATTCAGAAAGTGAAGATCCTGATAATGATATTTGGCACAACCTTTCTTATAGCGACCTCGATGAATTCTATGCTATTAAAACATACGGTACAGAATTAAGTACAAGAATTGATCAATACGATATGGTTTGTTTTTCCAAAGATGAAGATCCAATTGAATATCCTAATTTTCTTGATATCGATGTCAAAACATTTAATACAGGTATACAATGGGTTTCATTTCCTACTCTATCACAGCAATATACTTCTAATGGTGAAAGTTATGAACAATTTTACTGGAATTCATTATTGCAAACTCCAGGTCTGATTCAAGAAACATCAGGAGGATCACCTACGATTGATGAATTCCTAAGAATCGACGGATATAGAAATGGAGATATTTCAATTGTTCCAGTAAACAATAATTTTGTTGAGCATGATGAGGGTTTTGATAATATGCTTTTCCGACATGAAGGTTATAAGATCGAAGTTGATGATGGAGCAGATGAGACCATATTAGTGGTCGATGGAGATCGCTTAACTTCTTATACATTTGATATGCCGGCTTTACAGAATTTCTGGTTGGGTTATTATATTCCTTATCCTCAAAATATAGAAGCTGCCTTTGATGATGAATTTCATAATGTGAACCGCATCTGGGCAGAAGACTGGTATTATGATGCACACAAGATCCAACGTGGATTAGGTGCAGCTTTACCATCAAACTCAACCGTAGGGAAAACAATGGAATATGGTAAAATGTATATTGTTCAAATGTACGAATCAGTTAAAGACTTTTCCTGGTATGGTTCCAGTACAGTCGAGGAACCAACTAAAAAAGCTGAATCTCAAAACTTTGATTATATTGAGAAAATGGATTATGAAGTAATTGATGTTGTTGATATCCCTTCAAATGTGACTGAAATTGGAGTATTTGAAGAAGATATTTGTGTGGGTGCTGTGATAGTAGAAGATGAAAGTGCTCAGATCCTAGTTTATTCAGAAAACGCCAACCGAAATCCTGTACCATTCACATTCCAAATTGTTACAGGCAGAAGTTTATCAACTTCATTTAGTGATTACCTTGTACTTAACCAGGAAACTGGTGAATTCGAAACTTCAGAAATCATCTCTGGTCGTCAGCAATATTCAGCCATGAAATTCACAGGGAATATTGAACCTGATGAGAATTCTGTAGCTGTTATTGAATTACATGGAAACCATCCGAATCCCTTTAATCCTGAAACGAATATATCTTTTTCAATTCCTGAAGAACAAAAGATACAACTTTCAATATACAATTTGAAAGGACAAAAAGTGAAAGAGTTAATCAATGGTCAGTTTGTTTCTGGCAAACATTCGATTGTATGGAATGGAAAAGATGATAACGGTAAATCAGTTGGTTCCGGTATGTATTTCTACAAACTGAAAACTAACGGCAAACAAATATCTAAGAAGATGTTATTGCTTAAATAATTGTTAATTACTTCATCCTAAATCCCCTCTCTTGAGTGAAGAGAGGGGATGGGGTGAGTTCGAGGAAACATGAAAACAAAACTCATTCTTTTGTTAGTTTTTGTAAGCATTTGTTCTTTGCTAACATCCACTACTTTTATTATCAAACAAGATGGTACAGGCAACTTCACAACAATTCAGGAAGGTATCATTGCAACAACAGATAATGACACTGTTTTAGTTTACCCGGGTATATATTATGAAAACATAGATTACCTTGAAAAATCACTCACAGTTGCTTCACTTTATTTAATCACTCCTGAAGATTCACTGATCAATCAAACAATTATTGATGGCAATCAGCAGGGACGTTGTGTGAAAATTGATGAATGTGAAAATGCTTCTATTATTGGCTTTACATTGCAAAATGGCCATGCTCTTGAGATTGGTGTTGCTGAAAGCTATCAAGGTGGTGGAATCTTCATTGAAGAAGTAACAAACATAATTGTATCAAATTGTAACATCAAAAACAATAGAGCATACGATGGAGGAGGATTTTATATTGCTGATAGTAATATTCTATTAAAAGGTAACAGCATCTCCAATAATTGGGGAATTCGATCCGGTGGAGCCTTTGTTACTCTTGGTACATACACAACTACAGTATTTGATTCAGTAGATTTGAATAGCATTTACCTGAATTATTCATGCACAGGTGCAGATATATATAATTATTCTACAACTGATTTCGATATAATCGTAGATACATTTACAGTATCTGAACCGGATTATTTCTATATAGCTTCAAATAATTTTCATACAGTATTAATCAATAATGCAAAAATTGAAGAAATAGATCAAGATCTTTTTGTTGATCCTGATGGTGACGACAACAATAGTGGCCTAACATCGGATGATCCATTTCAGACAATTGCCTGGGCACAAACGATAATCAAAAGAAATGATGAGAATCCACATACAATTCACCTTGCAGAAGGAATATATTCATCTTCATCAAACAATCAAAGATTTCCGGTAGGTATAAAAAACGGTATTAAGTATTTAGGAGTTTCATCTGATACCACAATTCTTGATGGTGAAAATCAAAACCAGATAATCTGTTCTCATTTTTCACCTGAAGCAGAGTTACCTGTATTGCATATTGAAAATGTTAAATTATCTAATGCTTCAAACATTGGTGACAGTTATGGTGCTATATTTACATTGAAAGCAGAAATAAATTTAAATAATGTTGTAATCAATAACTGTTATGGTGATATTGGAAGTGCTATAAAATGTCGAGATGGCATTTACGATTTCAAAAATCTGAAAATTTTTGATAACAATGGTGGAGTACCGATAAGAATTAGTTGTATTTATTATAATTTGAATCCAGTTTTGCAAGTAAACATTGAAAATGCTTTAATACAAAATAATTATCCTGGTCAGGGAGAAACAGCAGGTAGTGGTGGGGGATTACATTTTTACGGACATTCCGAAATTATTGGTGATTATTATGTATCAATGATAAATTGTGATGTTAATAGTAATTACTGCAACTTCTATAATCCTCAAACTGGTCTTGGTGGAGCTTCCGGCTTATATATGGGAAATAATATTGTAGTTGATATTATCAATTGTACTTTTGGTAATAATGCACTGTCTGCAACTACTGGTTGTTTGATTAGTGTGGTAAATAATTCCGAACTAAATTTGTATAATACAATTTTGTATAACAATGATGGTTATTCGTTCACCCTCTGGGAAAACGCTGTTGTGAATGTCTCACATTCTTTAATTGAAGGTGGAGATGGTAACGTTCATTATTACTATCCTCTGGCAATAGTTAACTGGAATGAGGGTAACCTGGACGAAGATCCATATTGGGATGTTACTGGAGATTATCCTTATGCTCTTATGGGTAATTCTCCCTGTATAAATGCCGGAACTCTGGATTTGCCGGAAGGTATAGAGCTGCCGGAATACGATCTGGCAGGTAATCCACGCATTTATGGAGATACTATAGATATGGGAGCTTATGAATTTCAGGGAGATCCACAATCAAATGATGAAAATGAGATAGTTATACCTGAGACCACTCTAATCTCAAATAATCCAAATCCATTTAATCCCTCCACGACTATAAAGCTTGATCTGGCAGAATCAGGTAAAATTGAGTTAGTAATCTATAATATTAAAGGACAAAAAGTAAAAACCTTGATGGATGCTTATTCTACCAAAGGTCATTTTGAGATTATTTGGCGAGGAACTGACGATGACAAAAGATCAGTAGCCAGTGGACAATATTTTATAAAACTTAAAGTAAATGGAGAAGAAAAAGCTGTGAGTAAGTGTATGTTGTTGAAATAGTGTCAGTAGCTTTCCTTTCTTTCTTAAAGATAGTTGCTTGTAACAAACATCTCGTGCGACAAGAAGTTGCATAATATAATTGTGGAAAGATGAGTTATGACTCTTATAATTCCACCTGACTTTTCATCCCGAAAGTTTCGGGATAGCTTACCGTGATGTGCGTTGAAAGTAATTTCGGGGTGCAAAGCTCTCGGAACAACGATTGCTGTTGCCACGTGGCATGTGTGGAACATTATATACGTTAAAGGTTGGAGATAAAATTGAAAAAAATCTTAATTATTGTGACCGTAATGATTTCTATATCATTGTTAGAAGCTGACAAGATTAATAATACTTTAGAAGTTAATGGAGAACTAATTTATTTTTCAACTAAAGGACAAATAAATTCAAAGTATTTCATTAATAATAAGTATAAGGACATCATAAAACAATATTACATTAGTATAACTAAAAATGAACATAAAGATGTCAGAAAAGATATTGATTTACCAGACTCTTTAGGTAACAATTATATGAAAATCAAAAAGGGTTATAAAGCTGTAAAAATTAATTCACCTTTAATGACTCATGCTGCTATCAAAGGTTTCAAATTAACTCCTAACGATTTTAGCTCAACTCCAAGAGTAATAATGTCGTTATCAGATTCAGCGAAATGCAATTGGAACGATTTGTTTCTAATATCACAAAAATCATCAACATTAGAACTAATAACCTCTAATCCATTAATGAAATCTCAAGAAACAACTATTTATCAAAGCCTTCAGGGCATTATTGTTAACTTCTTTATAAAAAATCGAAAAATTTATAAACACCAAATGGATTATCGAAACAACCATCTTGATTCTCTTAATAATCTTGAATTAGAAGAAGATATTGTCTCAAAATTTGATTTTCAATTCTTTAAAATTGATGAAGGAACATATCTTGTAAATGGCAAAACACTCTCGGATTGGGATAATCCGTTTATTGCACTTATTTCTGAAAACAATGAAGTTACCTTAAAAAGTACAGCGAGATTACTAAATTCATTTAACATTCTAAATACTCAATATTTCTTTTGTGCTGATTTCAAGTCTGGTAGTGGTCTAAGTGTGAAGCAGGTTTTCTCAGTAAAAGATAATAGATATGAGATAGTTTTTGAAGATTGGTCAGACTCAAATTAAATTGAAAATGCATATAACAAAACAGCCGTGTCATCAGTTGGGTTTGTCAGTCCGTTTCATCTGAACCTTCCGGTTCAAACTTTAGTTGGTTCGCTTCCTTGCGTGATCGTTCCGATCCCGCAGCACGCGTGATCTTCTTGCTCAGTATCAATCAAAAATAATCGAATAATTTTATAAATATAGATCATTATAGTCTGATAGAAGTGATTTTATGCTGATTTTTCCTTGTTTTCTCTGGTGTTATTGACTGGAGCAACGTTAGTGCAAAATTACAAATCAGTGACAGACTTTTAAAGCATTTTTCAGCTTATACTCGACTGGGTTTCAAGAAATAGCTCAATCACAAAGCGCATCAGCCAATCTCAAAATATCAGCTTCCAATCTTCAATTTACCATAAATCCCATCATAACCAGGTGGATCAAACTGAAATTTTCCCTGTTGCACAGCAATTATTTCCTGCACGACTTTTTCTGGAAGCAAAGTATCTATTTTTTCTCTCAAATTTTCTGTTTGCCAGAATGCGATTTCAGAAGGAAAATATCGCATTAATTCCCCAAAAACTGTCTTAACTTTTTTTGCATTCGGATTTTTTATATCATAACTATACGCCAGAACTTCTGTTAATGGGATCAAATGTATAAAATCTCGTTTTATGGGTCGAATATTTTTATCCTGCAAGTTCAAACATCTTTGCTGCACGCCCAGATTCATTTTTTTCCCACATTGCGGACAACACAGATTTTCAGGAATATTTTTCGAATATACAATCGTAGTTTGATGTCCTTTTCGATCAGCACGATGTCCGGTCAAGAAATAGCGTCCTTCTGCTGGATTAAATTCCGCGGTGAATTGAACATGATTTTCACGAATCGCATTAATGATCGAATGATAGGAAAGCTCTTTCACGTTTAGAACGGAAAATTCTCTACCGATCCGATTCAAAGCAGCACTGTGGCAATCGCTATTAGAGATGAAGGTAAGCTCAGCAAGATCGGGAATATTTTCCGCATTTTAGGATCTGCGCTGAGACCTGTTTCAATCGCATTTATTTTGAAAAGGAACGCACCGTAGAACTCCTTCAGTTCGTCCAGATCATTTTTACTGCCAAAAATTCCGTCAGGTGTCATGATATGTGCTGGAATAATTTCCAGATAAGGATCTATCGCAGCGATCTGATAAAGTTGATCTATCAATTCTGTTTGAGAATTAGAAGTGATGAAAGGTCTGCCGATCGTATTTTTCATCTTCCATTTTTCCATCAGAATCTGCATTTTTTTGATCGCTGCAAAATCGGGGAAAAGGATGATGTGATGCGCAATTGTTTTATTTTTTTTGTGAGCAAGTTTGGTGGAAAATATTACTTCTGTTTGCAAAAGGAATTTGCTTTTGTCGTTAGAAAGCGAAAATAATCCTTCATCTGTTTCTTCTAATTTACTTTTTAACTCCCGGGTTCGGGAAGGAAAGAGACAATCACCGCTGCCAAAAACATCGATCCCTTTCCATTTCATCGTGCGAGAAACAGCTTCCAGACTGATCTGCCCCACTCCGCCAGCGTAACCAGAATGCGAATGAAGATCGACAGCTAATCTCATTTATTGTAACACTTCAAGCCTTTTTTGTGCTTCTTCACCCCATTGACTGAATTTTCCATAGCGTTCGATCACGCGTTGATAAGTTTCTTTGACTCGAGGCAACTTTCCCATTTTCAGATAAACTTCGCCCACACGCAGCTCCGCAGAAGCTGCCCATTCTGTAACATTGCCATAGCTATAGCGAACTTTCAAAAATTCTGCAACCGCTCTTTCATAAGCTTCTTTGCCAAAATAAGATTCTCCTATCCAATATTGCGCTTCTGCCTTCGTCTCTTCTTTTTCCAGCAGGGGCAGCGCTTTCTCAAAAATCTCGATCGCTTTCTCATATTTTTTATCACGAAAGTGGCTGAAAGCAATGTCGAAAAGCGTTTCTGCTTCCATCTTCTTATCGCCCCAACGCTCGAGGATCAATTCATAGGCTGCGATTGCTTTTTGCCATTCTTTCATGGTTTTGCACACATAGGCAAAATTTCGCGCTGCATCAAAAGCCAATATTCCATCATTATCGTTTTCAATCACTTTGGAATAATACAAAAGTGCTTCTTGATAATTTTCGTTGGAAAAATTTATCGTTCCCAGCTTCAGATCTGCCTGATTGCGCAATTGCTGATCAAAAGATTTTGAAACTGTCAAAAAATCTGCCTTTGCTTTTTCCAGCTCTTCCTGTTTCAGGAAAACCAATCCTCTCTGAAAATAAGCTTTGATGATGATTTTCGGTGGTGTCTCTTTCTTTTTTATTAATTTGGAAAAGATGGAGATCGCCTTTTTTTCGTTAACCTTGCTATAATAAATACCTTCATTCAATTGAATATCTGCCTGCATTTCTTCGGTCAAAACATTGTCAAATTTCTTATTTAAATTCTCAGCTTTTGGTCGATTTTCGATCCGATACAAAGCGATGATATTATTTTTTGCGATCTGCGCAATATTCTGATAACTGGAAAATTCTTCTCCCAGATCATCGATTATCCTTTTATAATTTTCTGCAGCTTCCAGATATTCTTCCTGCTGCATCGCGATCTCTGCCAGTTTTTGATAGATCGCAAGATCATCATCATTTTCTTCCAGCAATTTTTGATAACTGGATTTTGCCGCTTCCAGCTCACCCGTTTCAAATTGCAGTTTAGCCAGCAGACGCAGATTTTCGGTCGATTTTTCAGTTATATTTTGCAGCGCACTTTTCGCATTTTTCTTCTCATCGATCTTCAGATAATTGTCTGCCAGTTTTTCATAAAATTTATTATCGCGGCTTTTCAACGGTTTGAACAGCATAAATTTGATCGCTTCTGAATAATCTTTTTCCTGGATCAAAATTCTGGAAATATAGTCGATCGCATTATCATAATAATCAAATTTTTCAGCATTTTGCAAAAGGAAAGATAACATTTTTTTTGCTTTCTGTTGCTTACCAGTTTCATATAACACGACAGCATAATGAAAATAGATCGTCGGTTTATTGAGATCGATGAATTTTTCTGCCAGCTGATAATTTTTCAGTGCTTGTTGATTTTCATTTTTTTCATAAAAATATTCTGCCAGAGTGATCTTTGCCTGATAAAAATCAGCAGCATCGATAGCTTTACTTTTTTGCATTTTCTGGATAAGATTGACCGCCTTTTCAAGTTGATCATTTTTCAGATAATGATTTGCTACTAAGAGACGAAATTGATCTGCGCTGTTTTCGTTTCCATAAGCAGCAATGAATTGTTCCATTTCGGTGATCAGCGCTTGATCGAAAGTATCTTTTGTGATCAATTTTTTTTTGATGTCAATTTCCTGACGCCATTTGGGAAACTCAGTTTGCGGCAATTCTGCTGCCAGTCGATCTGCTTTTCTGATAAATTCCTGCGCTAGATCTGATCTGGCTTCCGTCAGCTCACGTTCTGCTAATTTCAAATAGATCAAAGATTTCTGATATTTTTCCTGAGGTGAATTTCCCGCTGCAATAATTTCCAGACTTTTTTCAAATTCTTTCAAATCTTCATTATAGATCTGGATGATCCGTTTCTGGAATTCCTGCTTGTTCTCATTTTCAAAATAGTTATACATTGCAGCTAACAAATTTTCAAAAGCTTTTTCATGATCCTTGAGCTTAAATTTTTTCAAATTGTCCTTTTTCTGAATGATCTTTTTGCGAAAATTCTCGTCCGCCAATTGTTCCAGATCTATCTGTTCCAATTCCTGCAAAGCTTTTTCATATTCTTTCAAGATCTCATAACAAAGTGCGATCCGATACATTGCTTGATGCTGCTGATTTTGATCTGAATAATTCGTCAGGATCATTTGATAATATTTCAAAGCAGATTGATAATTCTCAAATTTTTCAAAATAGATGTTCCCGATCGAGAACAAAACGTCGGTTTTGGAAATATTTTCATAAGTCAACAGTTTTTGTAATTCTTCCAGCGCCGATAAAAATCTTCCTTCACTTTCCAAGATCTTACTTTTCAAGAAATTAGCTTTGTATTCGATCAATCTTTCAGCGCTATAGGTCAACACATTCTTGATGATCTCTCGCGCTCGCTCATGCTGCTTCATCTCAAAAACAGCTTCCGCATAAAGTAGCTCATATTCTGCCTGCAACTCACTATTTTTGAAGACTTTCAGATTGTTGGAATAGTTTGCGATCACTTGTTTAAATTTTCGTAATCTCAATTGGATTTTCGTGAATTCCAAAAGATATTTATCCAGATCAGCAGAATTGTTAAATTTTTCCGTAAGCTTTTTCAATTCTTCGTAAGCAGCTGGTCTATCATTGACTTCCAGAAAAAAGGTAGCAAGTTTATACCGCAGTTCTTCTTCATAAATTCGAGGAATTTCGGTTTCCTGCATTTTTTCATTCAAATAATTTGCTGCTGTTCTGGAATCTTTTGTTTTTTTCATAAGATCAGTTTGAATGGAAATTGCCTTCCATCGGGCAGGATGTTTGGGAAAATCACTGATCAAAGAATTCAAAACTCTTTTGCCTTCTTCTGGCTTCCGATTTGCGAAAAAAGCTTTCGCCTGCCACAAAGAAAATTCTGGCAGATCATAATGACCTGGATAAGCCAGCATCATTTCATCGCTTTTTTCGATCGTCAGCCGATAGTTTCCTGTTTTGTAAATCGCTTCCAGATAGAGTGATATTGAATTCTTTGCGAAATCTGTGAGCGGAAAATCATTCAGTAGTGTCTCAAAATTCTTGGTCGCTTCTTCAAATTTGTTCTGTTCCAGCTGAACTTTGCCCAGATAAAACAGCACTTTATCGCGGAATAAAAGCGTCGGATAACCTTCGATCAATTTTTTATAAAACGTTTCCGCCTGCAAATATTCTCCTTTTTCACGATACGCTTCACCACTCAAAAACATTGCTTCTTGCGCTTGATCTGTAGTGGGCGCAGCAGCGATTATCTTTTCAAATTCCTGTATCGCTTCATCAAATAATTTATCATCCAACAGACTTTTACCAAAATCAAGATCAGCAAAAAGCATCGCTGAAAACACTAAACTAAGTAACGAAATATATATTTTTTTCATCATAACCTCCGAGCTGAACGGCAAATCTTTAATTCCCAGATTTTATGTCAATTTTGAAATGCTGATTATTGACCTGAAATGACAATATAGAAAATATTCAGTCCTGGCAAAGTAATTGCAAAAATGAAAAGCAAAATTTTTAATATCCTACTTTTACAAAAAAAATAGGAAAAAAATTAATGATCACCAAGAAAAGCAGATAATCCACTTTCCGAATCTGTTAAAATCAACTAAAAGAGTATTAATGCGATTCATCCAGCGCTTTTGAAAGGATGAAAGATCAACCACTAGAATCCTGCTTCAGAATGGAAAATCAATCATAAATTGATCGCATAATCAACCTTTCCTTCATTGCAACGAAAGAGCAATTTTCTTGACAGCAAAGATCATCTCAAATTGCTAACTTTTGAAAAAGGATAAACATGAAAAAAATATTATTACTCGGATTTATTTTAGTTGTAGTTAACTCGTTATTTGCCTTTTCAAAACCGCAAATAACTTCTCAGAATGATGAATCTTTTCTGCAAGAAAGAATTACGTATTTTGAACAACCGAATTTGACTGATAGCTGCGCTACACATTTCTCTCTATTTTCCATCAGACATTTAAGAAAGTCCATCATCAACTATTTTTCCCTGAAAGATCACACAAACTTCTTTTCCACACAAAATCTTCGAAAAAAATCTGCCAAAGAAAATTGCTTCTTTCCACCCAATTCCTGGGTGAAATTTAATTTGCAAACCGGAATGGATTACGTCACGAAAAAAGACTCAAGCTATTATTTTGTCTATTACGGCACAAAATTACAAGGAAAGCTCGGTAAGAATATTCGTTTCCAATCTGATTGGTGGGCTGGTCATTTCAGCGGCGATAAAAACTATCAGAATTCAGCACTTATCGACAGCTGGTATCAGACTTCTGACGACAACAAAAAACTTTATTTGGATAATTTTGCAGGAAAACTGGCTTACCAGAAAAAGTATTGGAATTTTGAGCTCGGACGCGGAAAACACGAGATCGGCAGCAATATTGCTGGAAGTGTGATCTTGAGCGATGCAGCAAATGATCATGGCTATTTTAGTGCCAGATTTGAGCTGCCAGAATTTTATCTATCTTTTATGAACTCCAGCTTGATCCCGGATAGCACAGCTTCAGCAGATCGAAAAGATTATGCAGAAAAATATCTCGTCGTTCATCAACTGGGCTGGAAACCGAACAAAAATCTTCATCTCTTTGCAGGTGAAGAAGTCATCTATGGAGATCGCAGCATCGATCTGAATTACCTTTTGCCTTTCTCCTTTTATCGTGCAATCGAACATAATCTGCGTGATCGCGATAATGTTCTCATCTTCGCCGGAATGGAGTGGCAATATTTTCCAAATTTGCTGCTTTATGGAAATTTTATTTTTGATGAGCTGAAAAAAAGTGAGATTTTCGGAAATTGGTGGGGAAACAAATACGCTTTTCAAATTGGAAATTATCTAAAAATTCATTCTAAAATTGATTTTACTTTTGAATTTACTGCGATCCGTCCCTGGATGTACACACACAAAATTTTGCACGATAAATTTTCTCATGATGATCAGCCGTTGGGTTTTCCTGAGGGAGCGAATTTACTGCAACATTCAGCAGAATTGCACTGGAAAATTTTTCCTCGCTTTTCTTTCAATATCTTCAGCAGCTATTTGCGGCAAGGCAGCGTGGGAAACCATTTCAGCATAAATTATCAGAATCGTCCGTCTGATGAAGCAAATTGGCTGGAAGGTGAAATCACTGACACATTCACGTTCAAGCCGATAATTACGTGGCAATTTCTGGCTCATCATCATTTGAAATGCGGATTGATCTCAGAAAAGATCGATGACGAAAAGTTTTCTCACGAAATTTATCTCAGTTATCAGACATTTTATTGATGGATATTTTTGTTCTTCTTTTCTCTTTTTTTCTGATCCTTCTGGCAATCGGTATCAATAAAAATTGGAAGGTGAAATCTCCTCTCGACCACAACTATTCGATCATCATTCCCTGTCGTGATGAATCAGAAAACCTTCCTTCTCTTTTCAAAGCTTTAGATCGAATATCCTATCCAGAAAATCGCTTTGAGATCATTTTGGTAAATGACGCTTCGCAAGATGATTCACTTTCCTTGATCCAAAAATTTTGTTCTGAACGAAAAAATGCGAGCTATCTTTCTCTCACAGAAAAAAATAGACTTTATAAAGGGAAAAAAGCTGCGCTCCAATCAGCTTCAAAAATCGCAAAATTTGAATTCCTGCTCTTCCTCGATGCAGATTGCTTTCCCCAAAAAAATATCCTGCAAAGTTACGATACTCACATCACAGAGAATCGAGGTCTGATCGTTGGAAATTATCGAAAATCGTCTTTTTTATCCTTCGAACATTTCATCGATCTGATGACTGCTGCGATCAATTCTGCCACGATCGGTCTGGGAATACCTTTCAGCGCTTCCGGTGGAAATCTTTTATTGAGGAAAAAGACTTTTGAGGAGATCGGCGGATATGAAAAAGTGAAAAACCAGGTTGCTGGCGATGATAAATTATTGCTCAAATTGGTGAATGAAACAAAGTGGAAAATCGCTTATAATGCCGATCAGATTGTTGAAACAAAAAATACCAAAGATAAAAAGCATCGCCATGAGCAAAAGAAACGCAAATTTGGCAAACTGGGAATGTCATCAACCTTTTTCAAATTTCTTTCCTTTTTGATCCTGTTGTTCTATCTATACTTTCCCTTCCGCTTATTGACAAATTTTGTTTGGAAAGAATTTCTGCTCTATTATGCATCTGCGCTGGTTTTCTGGCTGATCAATCTGCAAAAACATAAAGCACACCTCTATCTCGTCGATTTCTGGTTTTTACTCGTTTATCCTTACTATTTAATCGTCTATTCTGTCTGGGGAATGTTCGGGAAATGGCATTGGAAAAGACAAAGCAGCAATTGAAAAATTCATCCTAATAATTCTGAAACCGTAACGAAATGAAATCCCCGTTTCTGTAATTGAAAAATAATTTTTTCCAGAGCTTGCACAGTTTTTTTTCGATCACCACCGCCATCATGCAAAATTATAATCGACCCATTTCTTGTTTTTTGCAAAATTTTTTGAACTATCTCATCACTTGTTTTTGCACAAAAATCTTTCGGTACAACGTCAGATAAGATCATCTTCTTACTCGATCGTGATAGCATTTTCAATAGAATTGGATTCCATCTTTGATAAGCTGGTCGAAATAATTTTGTTTGGATAGCCAATTTTTGTAAACTTTCTTCTGTTTTCAAGATCTCTTTTCCGATCTTTTTGTAACTGCAAAAGCGCAAACTTTTATGCGAGTATCCATGATTTCCGATCTCGTGTCCCGCATCATTGATTTTTCTCACAATTTTGGGAAATGTATCGATCTTTTCACCGATCAAAAAAAAAGTCGCAAGCACATTGAATTTTTCTAAAATGGATAGAATTGCTTCTGTCCAAATCATTTCTGGTCCATCATCAAAGGTCAAAGCGATCTCTTTTTTGGTTCGATTGCCATGTTTATAAATATTTTTCATAATTTTTCACCAGCAGCAAAATATTGACGAAATATAAGAATTTAAAAGCTTGGAAAAGAAATTTTTAGTAAAAGTAGCAGGTCAAGAAATTTTGATGAATAAAATATTTAAAAGTCGGATTTTTTATGTCATTAAGATCGCGATCACGCTGACGATCTTATATTTCATTTTTCATAAGATCGATTTCAAACAGCTGGGTAAAGCGATTTTAGCTATCGATAGTAAAACTCTTTTGTTGTTGCTGATCACAACTGGCTCCAAGCTTTTTATCGAAGTCTATAACTGGAGTCGCTATCTCAAAGTGAATCCAGACTACGAACTGACCTGGAAGGATATTTTTCGTTCTCATATGATCGGTCATTCTTTGCGCTTTCTGATCCCGGGCGGTCATGCTGTCGTGGGAAAAATGTATTTTGTGAATAATAGCAAGAAACTTTCTTTTCTCTCTGTTGGAATGGAAAAATTCTTTCAGATCTGGATCAATCTGGTTTTTGCAGCTTTTGCTTCGATCTTTTATTTCCGGGAACAGACGATTTTGCTCACGATAATTGTTTTTTTGATCATCTTATTTTTGCCTTTCCTTCTCTATTATACCCGTCATTTGAGCCGAAAAAAAAACTGGGAAAAATATTTTTTATCATACCGTAAAATAATTCCACGAATTGCTATATTACAAGGTTGTTATATGGCGATCACGATCTTTCAATATTTTCTTTTGTTGAATGTTTTTAAAGCTTTTCACATTTTTTCTGCCATCATTTCTATTCCTTTGATCCTCTTTGCCAATATTATTCCGATCACCTACGCTGGACTTGGTCTGCGAGAAAAATTCGCTATGGAGATCCTGGCAAAATATGATATTTCAGTAGAAATTGCTGTTGCCACTTCTTTGGTGATCTTCCTCCTGAATTCCGTTTTACCAGCTATTATCGGCGTTGTTTGTCTGTTAAAAAATAGAAAATGATCATTTTTTTTCTTTAATACGCAATTTCACGCTTTCACCACAATTACGACAGATCGCGATCTTACTGCGATCTTTCAAGATTTGATCTCGCACTTTTTTAATTGTCTGATTTTTCCAAATTTCCTCTAATTTATCTTCTTGCACATTTCCTGGCTGAAAAATATTATCCTTATCAAAACAACAAATTGCAACTTCGCCATCCCAATTCACGACAGCATTTGTCCATATCCTGCGACAGCGATTTTTCAAACCAAATTTTAGTTCAAAATCATCACCAGTTATTTTATACCGACGATATTTTGGATTCTGCGGTAAAAATTTCTCAATATCTTCCTGGGAATAGATCTGAACTGTCTTCAATTCCAGCTTATCAACACCCATCTCTTTGGATAATTTTTTGATCGCTTCGATCTCGTGTTCATTGTGTTTCATCACCAGAAATTGCCAGCGCAAAAGCGGATAGTTACTTTTTGTTTTTTTCTTTGCTTGGACTAATTTTCTCGTATTTTCCAAAACTTTTTTCAGCTCGCCATTCACACGATATTTGTTATAGGTTTTTTGAGTTACACCATCGAGGGAAATTATCATCGAATCCAAGCCAGAAGCGATGATCTTTTCAGCTTCCAGATCGAGATTGGCATTTGTGGAAACCAATGTAAAAAGACCATTATCAGCAGCATATTGCACCATTTTAGAAAATTCAGGATGAAGATAGGGCTCGCCTTGATTCCATAATACAACCATCAAGCTTTTTTCTTTGATCTCATCGATTATTTTCTGGAAAACTACAAATTCCATAAATCCTTTTGCTCTTCTCAACGTCCCATTTCCGGAAGGACACAAAGGACACTTCAGATTGCAATAATTAGTTGGTTCGATCATCACGACTGGTGGAAATCCCCAAAAAATGCTCTTGCGAATTACAAGTGATATAAAATAGGAAAGATAGACCAAAACAGCGTTGATAAAACGCTTCAAGGTAAAACTTTTTTGGATTAGACGAATATTTTCTTTTAACATAGATTCATTTTTTTTTCTGGCGGCATTAAATCAAGGAAATTGTTTCTAAATGAAAAAAGCAATGAAAGTTTACATTTTTATATCAGTCATTTTTCCATGAATTTGCTCGACAAAAGAGTGTTGAATTCTTCCGCACAATTCTTGAAATCCGATGAACTGCCTGTCGAATTGTAATGCAGAAAAGACTGGAAATTCATTCAAATGGGAAAAGAGAAAAGGGCGATCAAGAAAAGCATCAACAAAGATCAGAATTTGGAAATTTGAATTTCAATTTTTGTTATTTTCCAGTAGTTGTTCCAATTTTCTCACTTTATCTTTCAATTCTTTAATGCGTAATTCTCTGCCAATAAAGAGATTATTAAATTTCTTCAATTCCAGATTTTTTTGCTGTAATTCCTTAGTTCTCGCTTCTACCAATTCTTCCAGATGTTCACGATATTCTTTGATCTCTTTTTCTGCATTTTTTCTGGAAGTGATGTCACGGGCAATGCCCCAAAGATAGAGCAATTCGCCATCTTTATCGAGAACGGAAAAAGATTGTAATTCGACTGGAAAAATCGAACCATCCTTTCGAATATATTCCTTCTCATACACATTAGAATAACCCTTTTTCAATAATCGATTTTCCCAGATTTCTTCTCTTTCCCATTTCCTCCATTTCTTGGGAGTTATCTCATAAAAATCTTCTTTCTCAATCAATTCCTGCAGAGAAAAACCAAGCATTTCACAATAAGCGCTATTTGCATCGATAATACGACCATTTTTATCGACCACAACAAAACCATCTCGGCTCTTTTCAAAAAGTTCCTGATACCGCATTTGTGTAATTTTCAATAATTCATTTTTTTTGATCGCACTCAAAGCAAAACTGAGATCACTGATCAATTCTTGAAAAAGATCAATTTCCATTTTATCGTGCATAAATTTTTGATTCAGACAGACTCTGATCAGACCAAAAGTTCTGTCAGAAGATCTCAATGACTGACATAAACAAATTTTATTTTTCCTGTTTTGGTGATCTTCGATCATCAATTCATTGCTATCCAGAGCTTTTTGTAAACAGGAAGGAAGCTGTTTACTTTTCATTTTTTGCCAAAGTTCATGATCCTTTTCATCACAACCAAGAACTGTTTCAATCTCTTTTTTTTCATCTATCAAAATTATCAACACTTGATCAAAACCGACGGTTTTGATGAGTTCAGAATAAGTTTTCTGGATCAGATCAATCGCATCATTCTCTTGCACAATGAGTTGGTTTACATTGCGAATTGACAGCAAGATGCGATTCAAATGAACTAACTTTTTTTGTTTTTCTTTCATTTTTTGATGAGAAAGAACTGCCACCAGAACAGAAGCAGAAACTGAGCCAACGATGAGAGATTCAACGAAATAAGGTTGTGTTTTCCAAGCGATTAAAACTTGCTCAAGCAGCGGTTGTTCTGTCATCATCGCCAGAATTATCCAGATGAACGGCGTGATGAATATTTGATAGCAAAACAAGATCATAATAAACCAGAGCAGACCAAATTTCCAATCGGGTGATAATTTTTTTAAAAATTTGTGGAAGACTGTTCGTATCAAGATCAGGCAAGGAAACGCATAGCTGAGATTTCCAAAAAAACCAATAAAAAAATCTATCTCTGACATCAAAGGTAAAGATAGAACGGCAGCAAGCAAGACAGCATATCGCTTGTGTTTCAAAAGTGCGAAACCGATGAAACCAAAAGTCCATCTTCCTTCGATCAAAACTTCAGTATGCGGAATCTTGATATTCAAAAAAATTGAAAGCAAACCAGCCAGAGCCAGGAAAAAAAGCATTCTTATTTCTTTGAATTCAAACTTATTCCACTTAATTATCTTATTCATTTTTCTGCAGTGCTTCTTCCAATTCTTTCACTTTATCTTTCAATTCTTTAATGCGATATTCTCGTCCAATGAAAAGTTTGTTGTATCTTTCTAATTCTTCATTTTTATCTTTCAATTCTTCGGTTCTTTCTTCTACCAGATCTTCCAGATGCTCTCGGTATTTATTCAGTTCTTCTTCTGTTTTTTTTCGCTCGGTGATATCTTGCAGGGTTCCACGAAATTCGATCACCTTCCCATTTTCATCGGTAATTGTTTCTGCTGCTGCTAAAACGGTGCGATTTCTTTCATTTTCTCGAATAATCTCCAATTCTATTTCATTAAATTCACCTGTTTTCAAAGCTTTTTCTACTTCTTTTATGAACTTTTTCCAGCTTTCTGCAGTATAATATTTTTCATGATTTTCCATTCTTTGAACTTCAGCACTTTTTTCAATTCCGAGTATCTTATACAATTGATCTGAGAGCAGAACTTTGCCTGTGTGTGGATTGAAAAGACAACTTCCAATATTTGCCATGCGCTGTGCTTCTTTCAATTCCGTTTCACTTTTTCTGACAACCATTTCTGCTTCTTTCTGTTCCGTGATATCACGAATATTCAAAACAATTCCCTCTATCGCTGGTTCTTTCAAATAATTGACGCCAAGCGTTTCCAGATAGATCCACGAGCCATTTTTATGCTTATGCCTGTATTGAGCTTTTAGTATTTTCTCGGGGGAATTAATAATCTCTTGGAATTTTTCAATAATATCTTCTCGATCGTCGGGATGGAGGTGAGAAAAACCTAAAGTTCCGATATATTCTCGAGCAGGAAATCCGGTGATCTTTTCCACAGAATCACTAACGAAAATCTCTTCACCTTTTTCATTGAGGATGACGAAGATATCATTAGAATTTTCGATGAGCTTGCGGAATCTTTTTTCGCTTTTTTCCAATTCCCTTTCGGCTGCCTTTTTCTCTGTGATATCATGAGTGATCGCATAGGTTAATCCTTTTTCGGCAATAGGATGGCTTACCCAATTCAACCAACGAAATTCATCATCTTTTGTTCTGTATCTATTTTCAAAATTCAATACTTCTCTACCAGCTTTCAGCTCTTTCTCAATTACATCGATCGTGGGTTGCAGATCATCAGGATGGACAAAATCAAGAAATGATCTTCCTAACAATTCAGATTCTGAATAGCCAAGGATCCTTGTGAAAGCTGGATTGACTTTTATGAAAGTAGCAGTTTCGATGTCTGCAATACAAATACAATCCAGAGATAATTGGAAAATGGTAGCCAGGTCTTCTTGCGCAGTTTTTCGAGCAGTGATATCTGAGATAAATCCCTCTAATATTTTTTTTTGATCTTTCTTTCCAAAGTTCAATTTACCGCGTTCCCAGACCCATTTCAGCTTTTTATCTTTCGTGAATATCCGATATTCCAGTTCATAAGCTTGCTGCTGCAAAAGAGCATTATGAACAGATTCTGAAACTTTATTGCGATCTTCTGGATGGATAAGATCATTATAACCTATTTTTTTGTTATCGATCAATTCTTCTGCTGTATATCCAGTTAATTTGACCGAACCTTTGCTCACGAATTTCATTGTCCAATTTCTGTCATCTTTGCATTGATAAGCCATGCCCGGTAGATTGTTCATCAAGTTTTGGAGTTGCTTTTCATATTTTTTCAATTCTTGTTCTGCCAGGATCTTATCACGAGCGAAAGCAAGATCATTCGTGATCTCGACGAGAAGTTCTTGTTCCTGTTTTTGCACAGATTTATCAAATTTTGTTCCAACCTGCAAAAAACCAATAATTTTATTTTTACTGATCATTGGACAAGTGATGCAGACAGCATCGGACTGATCGTCTTTATATTCACAAAATTTGCAATTTTTTGTTTTCTGGATGGTGATCTTTTTTGTTTTCAGCGCTTTTTGAACACAATCAGGCGCATTCCCTTTCCCTTGCGATGTGATCTGCCATTTTCTAGAATTGTTGTGTTCTCCTGTTTCAAACACAGGTTCAATATAACCAGAATTCGTATCTAATAATGAAATACAACAACCTTGATAAGTTCTGGCTTCCAACAAAATATTAGAAGCTTTATTCATTAATTTTTGGATATCATTTTCTTTGATGATCAACTGATTGATATTGCTGATCGCACGTAAGAGGGAATTAAGATGTTCAATATTTTCTTCATAGAGTTTTCTTTCGGTGATATCGATGGATAATATGAAAATTCCTTCAGGAATAGGCTGGATCTTTAGATTGAACCACCTTGAGTTTCCCTCAGGATAGGTGAATTCATTGATAATATTGTAGGATTTTCTTTTTTCCATGCATTTTTTCAGATAGGAAAACATATCAGTCTGAGCAATATCAGGATAGATTTCCAAAATGGAATTTCCCATTAATTCTTGCTTGGGTTTTTGAGCATGTTTAACGGCAGTTTTATTCAGATATTTATATTTCCAATCAAAGCCCAAAATCTGACAACCTTCTAGCATATTATCCAACGTTTTTCGATAACGGTTTTCACTTTTTTGCAAAGCTTCTCGAGCATTTTTTTGTTCTGTGATATCACGAAAAGTAGTGTAAACTTGAAATGGTTTTTTCCCTTTTTTATCAAATAGCGGTATGGAATTGATATTGATCCAAACATGATTATCTTTTTGAGGATGATAGACGCCCATGATCGTATTTTTCACAGGTTTGCCTGTTTGCAAAGAGATCATCGCCGGATGCGTGTCGCCAGGAAAATCAGAGCCATCTTCATGGATAGACTTCCAGCGTGGATCGATGGATTTTCTGTCTTGCATTTGAGCCAAATCGAGCCCCAGGATCCTTTCAGCAGCAGGATTGGCTGATGTGATCTTTCCTTCTGCATCCTGATAGACGACACCTTCATTCATCGTATCATAGAGTGTATGAAATTTTTCTTCGCTTTTGATCAAGTCTGCTTGTGCTTGCTGGCGTTGTGCTTCGATTTCCATAGTATGGAGTGCAAAGGAAACATCAGCAGCTAATTCTGAAAATATCTGCTTTTCTTCTGTATAATGAATCAGATTTTGTGGTAATGATACAGTTAATATTCCATAAATTCTATCGTGAAATTTGAGACGGGTGACCATCGCAGAGCGATCTTTGTAATAATTCGCAAAAGGACAGTCTGAGCATTCCGAAAATGGATCTTTGAAGATGATCATTTCATTCTGTTGCAAAGCTTTATGACCACATTTTGTTAGCTGATCTTTTTCCAGGATATTTATGATCTCTTGAAATTTTTTTCCGATCCCAAATTCAGCGGCGAATTTGAATTTTTTCTCTTTGTCAAAAATTGCGATCCAAGCATTGAAATAACTGCGATTCTCCACCAGAATTTTACATACTTTTTCGATAAATTGTTTTTGATCATTTTCCTGAACGATTAGTTTGTCAATTTGTCTGATCGCATTCAGAATTCGTTTGATATGTTTTTCTCGTTTTTCTGCTATTTCCAGGCGAACGACAAGATTTTCATTTTCACCGATGATCGTATCGATCTCACCTTTACGAAGAGCTTTTAAAGAAGCTTCTGCGGTAGCTAGCCTTTTTTTCAAATCTTCATAACTTAATTTTTTTTCATTTTTCATAATACCAGCTCAAGGAAAAAGGTTGAGTAACTTATCAATATCTTTGAGATTCCCAAAGATCAAACTATTATCATTTGCAGAAAATATTTGTAAAGCAGGTGTGATAAAAATCCCTTCTTGAACAGCAATTGAAGGATCTTTCAAAACATCAATGATTTCAATTTCAAAATCGCAATCTGATATTTTTGTCAAAAGTAAGTCCAAATTTTTTTGTGCAAGTTTGGAATTTGCTGATTTTCCAGCAATAAAAAGTCGAACCTTATAAGAATTATTTTTTTGAATTTCTGTCATAACTTCACTCCTCCCCAATTATTTGAATTCCCGCATCTGTAATTTTAAATTGGTGAATGCTTTCTGAATGTTTTCTTCCGCGCGATTTTAAGATACCTATTTCTCTTGTAAATCGACCTTCAGATTCCAGATTTCTCAAGAGAATAACTGTATCTATCACTGAAGATAGATCAATTCCGGTGATCTCATCTCTTGCATCTTTTGTATCTGTCAAATTTGTGAGAAGTGACGTGATCCCTATAGTTTTGCAATGATTGATCAACCGCAAGAGATAATCGAAAGCTGCATGAGAAGAGCCCATTCGACGGCAAGCAGAGATCGCATCAACGATCAGATATTTTGGTTTGAATTCTTCGATCTTGCGAAAAGCTCTGATCAAATGTTCCTCGATACCCTGTGATTCAGGCATAGAAGATTGGAAATATAAATTTCCAGTTTTTTTGGCTTTTTTGAGATCGATGCCAGGACTGACCATGCAAGATGTAAGCGATTCCCAGGATTCTTCAAAATCGAGGTAAAGAATTTTTTCACCTTTAGCTGCAGCTGAAACTGCAAAAGAGCAGACAAAAGTTGTTTTTCCAGTTCCAGAGCTACCCGAGATCAAAGTGCAGGAATTGCGGCGATAGCCGCCATCGAGCAGTTCATCCAAATCAGAAATACCAGTAGATATCGATTCACCGAAAGCGTGGTGTTGCAAATTAGCCCGCGTGACCGGAATAATCCAGACCCCGCGATCAGTGATGCTGAAAGGATATTCATTTCGACTGCAAGATGAACCGCGATATTTGACGACGCGCAATCTTCTCGTCGAGACTTGTTCATAAACTCTTTGATCGAGTTGTATCACACAGTCTGCCATATATTCCAGAAATTCATAATGGGAAGAAAATATGTTGTCCGTATCACCTTTGACTGTCATTAATGTGGTTAACCCGGCATCTCGTAATTTGTCGTGTAATATGTGCAGCTCAGCTCTTTCCCGCGCGATATTGTCCAACAAGCGCAAAAAAACATCCGGCGCATCGATCACCACTCGATTCGCACCAAGACTTTTCACTTTGTGCTCGAGAATGGCAAAAATAGCCTTAAGATCAAAATCTCCTGATAAAATCGCTTCCGGATCAATTCTCGCACAGATCAGAGAAACTAAATTCTCTTGTTCATATTTTTCAATATCCCAATTCAGTTTGCAGGCATAATTGCGCAGGTCTTCTTCTCGTTCTTCAAAAGTGAGCAATATACCAGGTTCATTTTTCTCCGCTCCACGAATAATAAATTCCAAACCAATTATTGTCTTGCCTGTTCCGGGTCCGCCACAAACCAAAGTAAGTGATGATCGGGGAAATCCTCCATTCAAAACTTCATCTAAACCAATTATTCCTGTTTCTTCTTTGTCGATCTGCATTTTATCACAATTATCAACACGATTTTCAGCCATCATTTCCTCCAAACATAATTTACATGATCTTCTAATCTAACTTATGGATATCACGAGAATCCGATTTGATAAATTATATTTGCAAGCGTCAAGAATTTTTTTTCTGGAAGATCTGAGCTTGAGAATTTAACAATGTGGACTTCGGAATTTTAAATTTTTACTAATTTACTGATTATCGAGTGATGCTCAAATAAATTATGGTTTTCCAATAACAAATTATTACATGAGTAGTTCGAAAACTCCTGTTTTTTGGAATTGACGTTTATTCTTCGACTAACCTTATTCTGAGCGGAGTCAAAGGCTCAGGATGACAATTGTGGCATCTGTAAAACACGAGCCCCCTCGTGTTATTCGATAGTAAAGCAATTAAGGGTTAAATAGTGTTTTTATCCTTCGACTACGCTCAGGATGACACTCAAACTACGCTCAGGATGACACTCAAACTACTCTCAGGATGACATGCAGACTACGCTCAGGATGATCAATATTGCTAAACTTTTTTCTCCAATTGTGATCTCAGCAATTTTCTATTATGATACAAAAATTTATTATTTCAATTCAGCAATTCTATCTTCGACCAATTTTTTGATCTCTGCCAATCTTTCTTCGGTCTCTGCTTCAAAGCGCAAAACGAGAACAGGAGTGGTATTTGAAGCACGGCAAAGTGCCCAGCCATCATCGAATGTAATGCGCATACCGTCAATATCATTCACGTCATAGCCTTCTTTCACGAAAGAATCCCGCACGCGAGCTACAAGCTTAAATTTATCTTCATCAGTGCTTTCCACGTGCAACTCGGGTGTATTATACATTTTTGGTTGATCGGCCAGAAATTGGCTGACAGGCTGATCTGTCTTGCTCATAATTTCGACAAAACGAGCGCAAACGTAGATCGCATCATCAAATCCGAGATAGCGATCTTTCAAAAAAACGTGTCCGCTCATTTCTCCGCTCACTTTCAGACCTTCTGCCTGCATTTTGCTTTTGATATTTGCGTGGCCAGTTTTATACATAATGGGAATTCCACCGTATTTTTTGATATCATCAAATAAATTTTTCGAGCATTTCACATCGCCGATGATCTTTTCACCGGGATTATTTTTGAGGAAATCACGAGCGATGATATTCAAAATCTGATCTCCATAAAGCATTTTACCTGTTTCATCGATCACGCCAATTCGATCAGCATCACCATCCAATCCCAATCCTGCTTCAGCATCGCTGCTTTTTACTTCAGAAATGAGATCGGTCATATATTTTTCGACGGTTGGATCGGGATGATGATTGGGAAAAGTTCCATCTGGTTCGCAATAAAGTTCTTTCACTTCGCAACCGATCTTCCGTAAAATTTCAGGAAGATAAGGACCACCAGCGCCATTTCCGCCATCGATAACGACTTTCACTTTACGTTCAAGATGAATATTTTTCACGATATAATCTTTGTATGCTTCGTCCATTTCATCATTTTGGGATAGCGAACCTTCACCTTCTTCAAAATCTTCATTTTGGATAAGATGCAGAATTTCCTGAATTTGATCGCCATAAACACTTTGCAGTCCATGATTCATCTTGATACCATTGTATTCAGCAGGATTGTGGCTGGCAGTGATCATAATACCGCCATCCGTCTTCAGTTTCCAGATAGCAAAATAAAGAACGGGCGTAGCGCACATTCCGATATCTGTTACTTCCAAACCAGTTTCCAGCATTCCTTTGATAAAGCTTTTTTTGAATGCTGGTGTGCTCAATCTTGCATCACCGCCGATAACGACAGTTTTTCCTTTTAATCTTTTTAAATAAGTCCCATAACCTTTGCCGATGAGATAAAGTGTCTCTTCAGTGAGATCTTTATCAACTACTCCTCGAATATCATAATGTCTGAAAATATTTGGATTTACCATAATTTACTCCTTATTTCTTTTTTTTAACCACAGATATCTGTATTGCATTGATCTCGCAGTTTTTTCTTCATTCCGCGCAATCTACTGATCCGTGTCAATCCGCGGTTCTGACTTTTTCATATCT
>JAGYMQ010000055.1 GCA_018400535.1 Candidatus Cloacimonadota bacterium | reverse complement strand
TTTTTCCTGATAATCCCATAATCCCGACTATCCTGATCAAAACTTCCTCCTCTTCCCTATCAAATGATTGGCAAAAGCATGAGCATCGGCTTGAATCTGCGCAATATTTTTCATATTGCGATTTCCATGACGGATCTTTTTATCGAAATGTTCCAACAGATTTTGGATGAGAAATTTCTTTCCTTCATCATTCAAAGAAAATCCATTCTTGATCTCATCGGTGAATCCGCTTTTAACCTTGCGACGTGAAAAAAGATAGAAGATCGGTTCTTCCACCAGGATACGATAAGGTTCAATAAAATCGAAGACCAAAGATTTTTTATTATAATTATCTGTATGCAAAAGTCCAATATAAGGATCGAGACCAGCAATGATCAGTGCTTTTTCTACTTTGGAATAGAGAACACCATAACCATAATTTAGAAAAGCGTTGAAAACATCTTTTGCTGGTCGTGATGAACGGTTGGCGAATGTATATTTTCTGGGAAGCATACGTGACAAAGCCTGGAAATAAATTCGTGATATATTTCCTTCCAGACCTAAAATGCTGTTTACTATTTCTGATAATTTCCCATCAATATTTTGCAAAGCGTGCTGCAATTTATCGATTTCCTGAACTTTATCCTTTATATCAATTGACGCTCTCTTTTTGGCAATATCTTTGAGGAAAGCAATTTGATTATCTGTTTTATGTAGCAGCCATTTTTTCACGAATTTCAAACCTTCATCATTTTGATAGATCTCCAGAAGTCTTCTGCGAATGTATGTCGTGCTCCCCAAACGAGGCAGCCAGATCCTTCCATAAGGATTACCGAATTTATCCAGAAAAACAATGTCGATATTATACTCTAAAGCAAGTTGGATAGCATCTGTTGTAATTTGTGCTGCATTGGAAATGACTATAGATGTAATTCTCTTAGGTGAAATCCGCTTCGTTTCTTCTTCGATACGCACTTCAAACATTTCACCTTTTTTATGGAGATAAGTGCCGTAGGTGTTTAGAAAGAGTTGCATGGAATAACTCAACGTAAATACAAAAGACTTAACTTTTCATAGTTTATTACGAATATATCATAGACTAATTTAATGTTCCACTTTAAATTTGTCTGCTTTTTCTTTTTTTTAGAATATATAATTTTCATCGGTTCGTATCCAGCCTGTTTCTTGATTGTAGCAAGTATCAATTTGCTCATTCGAAATATAAACAATTCCAGAATTTTCAAATTCTTCTTCAGGAACATATTTTGATGGAAGTGATATCACATATTCATAAAAGTCTTTTCTAATTTTCAGAAATTCTGATTTGCGTTGGAAAATATTTTTGATATGTTTGATTTTGATGAATTTCTGCCAGATATATTTTGCGTTTTCATCGTATTCGAGAAAGATGTCTGTTCGGTCATACAGGTTATTATTTATCAGTTTAAAAGATTGAAAAAGTTCCTGAAATCGCAGTTCTTTTATTAATTTAATAATGTAATTTGATTCATCATCAGCCATTTTATTTTTTATAGTTGTGTAATAATTGCTTATATTTCTTAGGAATTCTTTTTCAGATATTGATTCAGTAGCATTAAGAGATTTCTTTGTTTCAATTAAGTTTAAAACTGATTTTCCATAGATGTAAGATGAAAATGGTTTGTTATTATGATTCTCATTTACTATTTCAAAGATTTTTACATTTCCTTTTTGATCAGAAAAATTTCTATTACATCTACCGCAAACCTGATTAATTGATTCTAAAGGGGCAAAGTCTCTCCATACATTTTCAACATCGATATCTACACCTGCTTCTACTAATTGCGTTGAAACAACTATTTTTCTTTTTGTAGATTGTTTAATTAATTCAATTCTTTCCTGTCTATGCTTCGGAATAATATTTGTTGTAAGATAATAATATTCTGCTTGTAGTTCTGATTTGTGTAAATGATTAAACAAATCAAGTGAAGAATCTATTGTATTCATAACAAATAAATAAGATTCGTTTGATGATTTAACCTCATGATAACATTCTTCTTTATACTCATCTAAAGTGATTTTATTAGAATTGAAATACAAATTTACTCGATCAAATTGTTGAAAATATTTTTTCTTTTGTGGCACTAATTCAACGATCTGTTCTGGTTCAAAAATTTCTGGTTGGGTAGCCGTTATAAATATGAAGTAAGTATTAAACATCTCTGCAAAAATAGGGATTATTTCACATATAAGTTTCCAGTACTTATAAGGTAAAGCTTGTACTTCATCAAGTAGAATTATCGAATTAGCTAACTTATGAAATTTCTGGATCATACGATTTCTGTTAGTAAAAAACGTATGAAATATCTGATAAAATGTCGTTATAATTATCTCAGATTCCCAGCTCTCAATCAAAAATTTAGCCTGATCTGATTCAAATTCTGCTTCGTTATTAGAAACTGAGTACGAGATTTCTGAAAGATGATGATGCTTGAGTAAAACATCAGATTCCGGATCGTCGAGTATTTCTGTGAATACTTGATAATTTTGATCGATTATACTCGTAAAAGGCAAACCATAAATAATGCGCGGATTAATGCCTTGCGATTTAAGTCGATTCCTTAATTTAAGTGCTGCTGATAAGCAAGTAATTGTTTTACCAGAACCCGTTGGTACATTCAAAGAAATTATTTTTTGAGACAAGTTGATTTTACTTATAGAATCATTAACATCATTAAAAATGTTTTCTCTAATTCTATCAATTTTAGTTGTTGGTTCACCAAAATGCTTAGATTTATAACTCTCAACTATTGAAGAATCTAATTCAATCCGATCAACTAAGTTATGATCTGAAAATATAGCATCATATTTATCTGATTGCAATAAGATGGAATATAGATATTGGAAAATCAGATAATATTCTACTTTTTTTCCCATTCTTTTAAAGAAGTTTTTCTCTTTTCTTCTTATTTCAGTTTTGTAGAAATCTGAAATATTTGAGGGTATATCTGCTACCGATAAATCTACTTCAAGTTTATCATTAACTACATCGAATATTTGTTGCAATTTTTGTTTATTTATGCTCTGAATCTGATTATTGAGATGATCTCTTGGAACATCAAGTTCATTAGGTGCATTATTGCCAGGGATGATATTGCGAATATTTCCATGATGTTTTTTTATAATAAGGAATATAAAAAATGGCATTAACTGAAGTAATTCGTTTTCAGATTCATCTATAAACTTTCTCAAAATCCAATATGCTATAATGGAAGAAATCAGGGAATGAGAAGTTGTAGTTTGGTTTTTTAAAGAGATTTTTTTCTTTTCATCTTTCTCGAATAAATAATCCTGAAAAAAAGATGTCGCTTTTCCTATATCATGGGAAAAACCCATCAGCCAGATGAGTTTTTCCCAAATATCATTAGAAAAATAACGATCCAGATCATGTTTAATATTTCGAAATTTACGAACACAGTTATCTGCAACATTTTTCAGATGATCGACGAGTAATTTATCAGGATGAGAATACAGTTTATCAGAAGAAGACAATGTTTTCTCCTGATTCTGTTTGCCAATAATCTTCTAATTTGCATCTGATATTCTTTCCATTTCGTTCAAATAAAAGATCTTCTCTTTTTTTCACAATTCGATCTGGCTGCATAAAAATTGGATAATTTACTTTGAAAATTTCTTTTGAGATTCCAAAGTCCACAGATTCGTTTCCAAAAATTTTTGATACCGGTAAAACAGTATTCAGGTTTATCCAATCAATTGCCTTCACATTATTGATCAAAACCTCTTCTTGAAATTTGAAATCTGCCAGAAGTTCACTCAATCCCAAAGATAATGAGTAACAAGATTTATGATTTGATAAATTTTGTTTTAATGTTTGATAAATATCTTTATCTTTGTGATAGAAAAAAATCGAATATGCAGGATTTTTCAAGAATTCGATGCGAATCTGAGTCCGATTTTTGATATTCCAAAAACTATGTTTTGTATCGATAAGATTTTGTGACCATCTTACTTTTTGTATTGGGTTTAGTATAGATATCGCAATTTTGTAATCTTCAGGTTTCTGGAAATAAGACAAATATACATTTTTCTCTAAACCTATGATCGCAGATATCATCCCGATAATAGTTGGAGGTGGTGGAATTTCAAAAGTCAGAGGAGAAGTAGTTGTATAATATTTTTTGAAATGTGCATAATCTCCCCAGATCTTGAATTTTAGAATCTTGTCCATATCTCCCTCCATTATAGAGAGATTTCTTGGAATTTATCTAAATCCTCTAAATTAATTTGCTCATTATCTACAACAAATCTCATTCTGTCATCCGCTAAAAACTCGATAGAATCAATTTTCTCATTATGCTTTTTTAATGAGCTGATCAACTTGGAAATATCGATCTGATAATTTTCTGGTTGTCTTATTTGTTCGTCTCTCATTTCTGATTTTAACTTGATCAAATTATCCAGATCACCGATAAAGAAATTAGGTTCATTATAATTAATCACAAGAAGTAATCTAGGCATCTGCCCCACTTTTGAACGTGAAATCAAACCTTTTGTTCCGTTCCAGATTGCATCTTTCAAAACTTCTATATCCTCCGATTGAAGTTTCGTATGTTTTGCTGCATTTTCGTTGATCACACCATAGAAACCGATCAAAGAATAGGGCAAAATATTTTCTTCTCTGAAAGTTTTTTTTGTTGAACCTTGCTTTGATGCAAAAGCTCCTGTTCCTTTGATATGTTGTATTTTTACAGAATGAAGAGACTTGCCCATTTTAAACTGAACTGGTCCAGTCCAAGTTATCGATGTAGTTACATTTTTATTGTTTACTTTCAAATCAAGAGGAATGGTAGCACCAAACAAACGGATATCAATACATTCTTCTAAAATTGATTTTGCGATAGCTGTTCTCTGATTTTCAGCAGACATTTTTTTCAATTCCTCTTTATCTTTTGGCAAATAATCTGAAGCTCTTAACTTTGCATCTTGAATATGACCATCATCATCATAGATTACTTCTCTTACAAAAATATCATTACCTTTTTCATCCTTGATTTTGATGTGATCTCTGATGGTTCTTTTTAATCTAACATCGGTAACGATGTTCTTTCCTGTTTCTTCGTCAATTCTTGGTTTGTTTTCATCATTCGGGTCACCATTGGGATTGTTATTCTCGATATCATACAAGAATAAGATCTCGCTACGATTTTTGATTTCAGACATTTCGTTCCTCCTCTTTTTTTTCTTCGGATTTTATTTTAAAATATTTTGAAAGATTCATTCCTAATACGAAAATGTAGTTCATCTCGTCGATCGAAAGTCTCCAATTACGAAAATCACCAGCTGAGATGAGATACTTTGAAACAAGATTTTCTAATGGCACGTAATAATTTTTGTCGTATTGAATTAATTTGTCGATGATCTCAGGAAGCAAAGAAGAGATATCTCTTGCATCCATTTTCAATCCTTTTAATTTGCTACGGAAAGGAGTTGCTCCCCTCTCATTTTGTTGAATGTTCAGTAAAAATTGTGAGAGCACTCCAACGAGAAAAATACCTTTCTGAACATCTCCTTTGAAAAATTCTTTGAAATTATCAAAGAATAACTCGATTTTTGTTTCTAATTCATCTTTTGATCTTATTTCAAAAGATCTATAGAATTGACTATCCATTTTGTCCTCCTTATTTTTTAATCTGAAAAGGTCTAATTTGTTCAAATATATTAATAGCATAAATGATTTTATTGTATTGAACCAAAAGAATTGATCATTAACAAAATTAGCTCTCAAAATATAGATTATTTGTTTTACAAGAAATTTGTAATCTATTTTTGTATTGCTGAAAATTTTGTTTGTCAATTCCAGAAAGGCTTTATCATAATTTCCTTCTTTTTTGGAATTCGGGAAAAATGTTCTAATTACGCCAAAATTAAATTTGAATATTCGCTTTCCTTCTTTCTTTTGTTGAAAAAAGATCAATTTATCTATCGAATGTTTAACATCAAATAATTTCTTAAATCGAGATGGTAAAATGTCTTCAATCAAAGATAAAATTCTAAACACACTCTTTTGTGGTTTTTCATAAAAGAGTAGATCAAAAGTAACATTATTTTTTTGTTCTTTTATGAGATCAAAAACCTCATCTTCTGCATTTGTTATTGTTTCACGATCAGAATCTGTTATTTTTGGTGAATTTTTGTATTCTTGAATAAGATCAATTATATCATAAGAACGTTTTTGGTGAGTTATTTTGGGAATTAGATAATAGCGTAAACCATAAAAATTGAATCTTAATTGATCATCTAAATAGCGATAACCAAGCTCGATATTCAAAGCACAACCAAGACAGACAGGATAATTTTTCCAGCTTTTACTTTGATCAAATCCTCCTGTAACCATACCTTTTTTATCAACTGTATAAAATGCTAATGAGGAAAAAAAGCCATATACTTCCGATTTGCTCTTTTTGCAAATTGCACAAATTTTATCATTTGAGATAGATTCTTGTTTGTATTTTATAAAATAATTAGCTTTACTCTTTTCAACTATAAATTTCTGGAATAAATTGTAATCACCCAGAAATTTAGTTGTTCTGTTGCCTTCGTAAAAACCAACCGATAAAACGATTCCGCCATCGATATCATCAGTTTTTTCCAAAAGTTTTGAAATTATTTCGTCTCTTTTTTCTTCAATTTCATCATTAATCATCTTCAGGATTTCACATTCTTTCTCATTAAGATATTCTGCCTGTTGATTTTTTTTAAACCAAGATTCTATCTTCCTTTTATAGCTACCTTTTATCTTATTTGTCATTTTACAAGTTGGTGTTTTATCTGTTCCATTTGATGGCCCTCTTTTATAAAGCAATTTTGTTTTATAACTTGAGCTATGTGGTAGATATTCAATTTTATCAAATTTCCATTCCCAATCTTTTTCGAAAAGATCTTTCTTCTCTTCATTTTTTTCTTTTTTAAAAACAATTAATAATAAATGTGGGTAATTATTCTCATCATAAGAATCTTCAATCCAGATATCAAAATCTGACTTAATATTAGAATTATGATCTTTTTGAAATTTACCCAATTCAGCTATCGCTTCTATCATCTCTCACCTCCGTATTTTTTTCCGAATGCGACAATGCGTATTGTCGCCGTGTTTCCTCGTGACGTTCGCGAACATCGCGTTTGGGTTTGGCGATGATCGGCATATCGCTTTCTGGCGAAGATTCGCATCGTCGCCTTCATGTGACGTTCGGCAACGTCGCTGTCGGAGATCATTCAATCTCATCGATCATCTCCGGGTAATTAAAGCCGGTATATTGCCAATCATCTGGCAGACCGTGTTTTATGAAATTATACATTGTGTAATTCCAATGGTTTTCAAAATCAATTTGATTTCGTATTATGTGATCATGAAATGATTTTTGCCATTTGAATTTGGGAAAATTGTGATGTTTTCCATGTTTTTCGAGAAATTTATTACGTGTTTGAATAACGAAATTATCCATTTCGATTTGCCACCGAAGGCGACAATGCGCATTGTCGCCTTCGGGTGCATTGTCGCCTTCGTCAATTAATGGTACATAACCCAAAATTTTGTTTATGTTTTGAGAAAAATTTCGTTTCAAAAAATGCATAATTTGGGAATAATTGGCAATTTCATTATCAGGTTCGATCATTATATGAAAATGATCATAATTCAAGCAAAAGGCAGATAATTGGAATTTCTTCAATTCTTTACACAATTTCATCTCTTCTATCCATAATTCGCAAAATAAATCTTCTAAAAAAAACTCGGTCTTATCAAAAACATCACAAGTAATGAAATAGATAAAATCACAATAAATCCTTTTTTGAGAATTCTTATGCATTTTATCTTTTTTTCACCACACCAAAACCACGGGCACTTTGTTTACCAATCCCCAGGTAATCTGGTATAAAAAAGTTCGTTGTGAATTCACCAGTAAAACAAAGCATTTTTATGTTTTTGAAATTTACACGCAAAGGTTTAAAATAACCTTCCACAGAGATTTTTTCAAAGTCAGGAATTGTATAGTCAAATCCTTTGGCCAGCGACAGCAGATTTCCACGCAATATATTTTTCAATAAATTTTGCTGCTCGATTTTGTTTGCAGTTTTGAATTTTTTGAAATTCTTTTCGTTGAGCGCCATCCAGGGCGAGATCAATTTGTATTCCACAAAATCTTTTGTCTGTCCAAATTTTGCATTTTTGACTTCGATCTGTTTTTCATTGATCACAAATTTTTTGCCATCCACGTTTAATTGATCCATTTCGAAAAAAACTTTTTTCATAATATCCAAAGCGTCTTTCGTCACGATCAAAGCAGGATGATGATTAACGATGCGATATTGGATTTGAGGAAACGAATAGTTAAAAGAGCCATCTGGCGGATGATTGTGAAATTCCGGATATTGAGAAAATTTATTTGCGAAATAACCTCTGAGCTTGGGGATATCAGAATATTTCAATCTTGCATCTGAAAATTTTAAAAGTGCATACAAAATTTCCATTTTTTTTCCTTTTCTTTTGAACATATTAACGTCTTCTTTCCCTTACTTTAACAAAGAGATAAACTAAGATAAAATTATTGTAATGTCAAATTTTCTATCAAATTTTTCCGATACAAAATCTGTGATCTCATTTTTCAAATTGATTTTAATGATATTTTTTGACTTCTTTTAACTATATTTTAAACTCGTTTTTCCGAAAAAAAATTGCAATTGGAGTTGATTTGATGAATCAAATTATCAGATTTCCCGGCTCAAAATCTTTGCTGATAAGAGTATTGCTGATTTCCACTTATCTGGAAAAACCGCTCTTGATCGAAAATGCTTCGTCGTGTTCTGATGTCTTGACTATGATAGATAATTTACGTAAATTCGGATTTATAATCGAAAATGATGAAGATAAAATCTCTATTCAACCACCTTGTAAATTTGCTAATAAAAATAAAATTTTTTTCATCAAAGATTCTGCTACAGCTTTTCGCTTTTTGCTGGCAAGAATGGCTTCAATCACCGATCAAAGATTTGAGATAACGGTTTCCAAACAACTGCAAGATCGTCCGATGAGACCACTAATAAAGATATTGGAACAACAGGGTGCAATAATAGATTCCAGAAGATTTCCATTCTCGATTGAAGGAAAAAAATTAGCTGGCGGCAAGGTCAAGCTCGATGCATCGATCAGCAGCCAATTCATCAGCGCACTTCTGCTGATCGCACCTTCCTATGAAAATGATATGGAAATCGAATTTGAGGGCGAATTGGTCTCGGCTTCCTATTTAAATATGACGATAAAATTGATGCGTTATTTTGGAATAAACGTAATTTGGCAAAAAGATAGAATTTTTTTGGAAAAAGGACAAAAATATCAGAATCCGGAAAAGATAAAGATTGAGCCAGATTATTCTTCTGCCTGCTATTTCTGGGCTTTGGGAGCATTGAGCGAAAAAGAAATCTGTACAGAATTTGCGGGAAACAAATTTTCACAAGCTGATCTGCATTTTTTGAAGATAATCGATAAAATGGGAGCTTGCGTAAAGACAAAATTTATATCATCTAATGAAACAAACAACGAAGAAAACGGGAATGGTAATCTTCTAACCAATAAAATTTGTGTTCAAAAAAAACAGCTGCACGGCGTGAAGGTAAATATGAAAGATATGCCTGATCAAGTTCCAACCCTGAGCATCTTAGCTTTGTTTGCTGAAGAAAAAACAACGATCTCTGGCATCGCTCATCTTCGATTCAAAGAATCAGATCGGATAGCAGCTTTGCTCTCAGAATTGAAAAAGCTGGGAGTGAAAATAGAATGGAATGGAAATCAGCTGACGATTCAGCCTTTGCAAAATACTGAAAACAAAAGAATTATTCTGGGTACTCATCAAGATCACCGTTTGCTGATGTCCTTTGCTATTCTGCAGACAAAATTTCCTGCGATTCAATTTAATGAAAAAAAATCAGTGGAAAAATCATTTCCAAAATTTTTTCAAGAATTGGAGCTTTGTAAAAAGTAGCATCTATTCCAGATATCATTTATTATGACAGCGTTTTGTTGTCTAAATTTATACAAAATTTTATAAATTTTGAATGCTTGTATTATGATTGTAATGTTTGCATTTACGAAACAAAAAATGAATTAAATCTAACGAAAATTTAGGGTCAATATTTGACACATAAAAATTAGAGATAAACATTAAATTCTTTACTGTTTATTGCCAACATTCTCAGTTGCCTAAATATTCAGAAGAAATCTACAGGTAGGGAAATTATTCGATAATAATCAGAAATCTGGCGTTAAACTGAAATAGTAAGTTGGCTTGGTAAAACTTTCCAGATCGGTTAGCCAGGCAACATCAAGTTTCAAAACAAAATAACCCATATTTAGTCGCGGACCAAAACCAAAGCCTATTTTCAAATCTTCTAATCGATTTTCTTTGGTCAATTTCAGATCTTCGTTATTTTTCCAAATCGCGCCAAGATCGATGAAGCCACTTCCGCGCACAGATTGCAGCTGGAGAGGTAAAGGAAAGGACATTTTAAAATTATCCAGAAAAGGATAGCGAAGTTCAAAGCTGGTCACGATTTTTTTTCTACCTGTGACCTCATCGTCATCATATCCTCTCACGCCAGCGAAATAGTCCATATCAAAGCGCTGATCTGTATTTCCCAGAATCGAACCGCCCAAAAATCTCATTGCAAAAGAATATTTCTTGGCGAAGAAAAAATATTTGCGCAGATCGCCAAACACGATCGAATAATCATCTTTTGTCGAGAAACTGTGATTGAAGATCAATGCTCCTCTCCAACCCAAAAGCGGTCCAACATTGCCGTAGATCACATTGTCGTGGACCAGCGAGATCTGCGGAGTGAAAATATATTCTGTTTCTTTCGTTTCAAGATCATAATATTTAGCTACGTCAGGATCAAGATACTCTTCTTTCCATTCATCACCATCCCACCAATCTCGTTTTGTGGTACTTTTCTGTAAGCTATTTTCCAGATCAATGCGCCAGAAAATATTTATTGGATAGCGCCAGAGTGCATAGAATCCTATATCTTTGATCCTTTCACGGAAAAAATCATCATCACTTTCGTCATTATAGGTGATGCGATAAATAGTTTCGTCATTCAAATAAAAGCCACCAAGCCCATAATCAGTTTTATGCGTTTGATTCAAATAGCTCAAGACCGCGTCAGATCTTTCCAGATTGCCAGTTACTCCCAAATTCAAACCGATAAGATGATTTCGCATCAGATCGCTCATCGCCATCTGGACTTGCGCATAAGTACCGAGCGCAGGTGAATAGGCAGCTCCGCCCCAAAGATAATCCAGCGAATATCGCAATTTGTATTCACTGATATCAGGTGGATTTTCATCCTGCGGCATTTCATCAAGTTCACGATTATAATTCTTGATCGTGCTATCGACCTCTGCGTAGTTTAATGGATCAAATTTGGTAATATTATCAGGATATTCTGGTAATTCACGCTTGAATTCCCGCTCTCTTTTTCCAAAAATACGATGTCTTTCCAGATCAAAGGCCTGATAAAAATCTGTTGTAAATTCGATCGGTTTCGGCTTATTGTATTGATAATAATCAATTTTTGCTAAAGGATTGGAATGTAAATAGATATCCCAACCGCCATTGTAATAGACAGAATAAATCATTTCGGAAGCGTCATTATTGATATCTGCCATGAAAACGCCTACGAGATTTTTTGTGATCGTACCACGTTGACCAGTATTCAGATCGATGATATCATAATTCAAAAATTCGTTTCTTTCTGTGGAAAAGATGATCTTATTCTTGTGCCAGATCGGATGTTCATTATTAAACTCATCATCAGTAACTTGATAAAATTGTTTATTTTTCAGATCGTAATAAAATATGTCAAAAGAGAGATTGGCAAAAACTTTATCTCGAGGAGTTCCAATCGAACGTTCTGAAGCAAAAACAATTTTTTTATCATTTTCCGACCAGCGGGGTTGTCCGTCGAAAAAATTATCATTTGTGATCTGCTGGATTTCTTTTGTTTCCAAGGAAAAAATATACAGATCATTCTGAAAGTCTTTTTGTCCTGAAAAAACGATTTGCGTTCCATCGTTTGAAACATCAATTTCAAAAATGGCATCAAACTCGGAAAAATCATATTCTTCAACGATTTCTTCAGTTTGGAAATCCATCACATATATCTTATCTCCGAAAGCAGTTTTGGAAACGAAAGCGAAGCGTTTTCCATCTTTGAACCAGCTCAGGTTATTGCTTTGAAAATGAAATTCCTGAAACTTTCCGCTATTTTCTGCACTCAGGATCTTTTGATTTTTATAGAGATTAAGCGTCGATCCTTTGTAAATATCCGTTTTCAAGTCTTTATTAGAAAAATAGATATAATGATTTCCATCAGGAGAAAAACTTGGTGCGTAATTAATACTCGATCCATCTTTTTGATGATCGGTTTTTCGTTCTGCAATTTCGTAGGGCACGTGATAATCCTCGAATATCGGATAATACCTTCGTTTCAGATAATTTTTCCATTCTTTTTGGATGATCTGGAAATCCTTGCCAAAAATCTTTTTGAAAGCTTGTTTTGATGTATTTTGATAACGTAGCGCATAAAATAGATCGACGATTTTTTTTCTGCCATATTTTTCGTTGATATAAACGAGAAATGATTCACCAAGACGATAGGCAAAATAACCGTAGATCTGTTCCAAACTTCCCCATTCTTCATTGAATATTTTATCGCTTACGAACATTCGATTATAAGCGTTTTCACCTTGAATTGCTTCAAATTCGGGTAATCCTTCGCTGAACCAAAAAGGCAAACTGCGGATCGGGAAAAATTGACTGACATTATTGCTGATAGCGTTGATATAGGCGTGTGTCAGTTCGTGGATAATGATCTCTTCCATTTTTTTGTAGCTGCCATCGAAGGGAATAGCCACGCGATTTTTACTTGTTTCTGTAAATCCGCCCACACTTTCATTTAGTAGCGGCATAATTATATTCGTGGTTTCAAAAGCTTGATGCGAATGATAGAAGATCACTGGAATCCTGCTTTTAATCGGACGCTTTAGATCTGCTTTGATTTGATAATAGGCTTTTTCGCAAAGCAAAGTGGCAGTCTGTGCAAATTCTTCATGCTCGCCAGGAAAATAGATGTCAAAATGCAAGGTTTCGATTTTTTTCCAATCTATTTTTTCTCTTTGGATCTTGTTCTTTCCAAAACTATAAGAAAAGATTTGCCCAGCTGCGAAGATCATTATCATCAGAATTAATAATTTTTTCATGCAACCTTCTTAAAAAACTTTTATCTCGAAATATTTTTTGGGATCTGCTTTGATATCCTGCAAGAGTGAATCCAATCTGGAAGTTGATCGCAATAAATTTTCATAGAGCACCTTTTCCTGCATCATTCTCTGCAATGAGCCATCTTTTTTTAGAATATTCTCACTGATCTTCTTTATGTTCTGGTTCGTCGCTTGAATTTCTATGATCAGGCTGTCAAGATCGTTCACTGTTTTTTGAGTAGATGCGATCGTGTTTTGCAATTCTTTCTGCTGGAGATAATCAACAATTTGCTGGGAAGCATCAGCGCTGTTCTTCAATAATGTTTCGATCTTGAATTTATTTTTGTCATAATCTGTATTGAATTTTGTGATCAATTCTTCCAGTTCACCTATCGTATTAGTCATCTCTTCAAAAATGCTGGAAACATTTTCGCTTTGCAGAAGCGGAGTGAAAACTTCCAAAATACTGTTGAGCTTTTCGATCATTTCAGAAATTGTTATATTATCGATTCCGATCTGAATCTTATCTGTATCAAGTTTTTTTTCTCCTTTTCCTGGTGTGATATCGATCGTGGTCTCCCCCATCAGATCTGGTTTTTGGACCTGGAATTTTGTTCCGACCATAAATGGTTCTTCCATTTCCACGATCAAATGAGCCAAAACGCCATCAGCAAGAACTTTTAAATTTTCCACTCTTCCTTTTTTGATACCAAAAATTGTGACTGGGCTTCCTTTTTCAATATTTGCTGCATGAGAAAATCTTACTTTCAATTCTTGATGAGATCCAGTTCTCAGCAGATCAGTAAACCAAAAATACGCAAATAGCAAAATGATGACAGCCAGGATCGAGAATAAGCCGACTTGAAATTCAGATTTTCTTTTATTTTGATAAAATTCCATTTTTATTTCCTAAAAATTTCATGATATACGGATTTTTTGTATCGATAAATTTTCTGTATTTTCCGTCAAAAATTATTTTTTTATTATGCAGCATCACAATATTTCCTTGCAGATTTTCGATGCAATTCAGATCGTGGGAAACGACTATCGTTGTGATCTGATAGCGATTTTGTAAATCTTTGATAAGCTTGATGATCTCAGCAGAAATGATGGGATCAAGGCCTGTCGTCGGTTCGTCATAAATGATATATTTTGGCTGCAAAATGATCGCTCTGGCCAGAGCAATACGTTTTTTCATTCCACCTGAAAGTTCTGATGGCATCAATTTTTCAGTATTTTGCAATTCCATCAAATTCAGGATATCTGCTACTTTCTCATTGATCTCTTTCTGGGAAAGATCAGCGTGTTCAACCAGCGGCAGCGCAACATTTTGGAAGACGTTCAACGAATCCAGCAAAGCAGCGCCTTGAAAAAGCATAGCGATCTTTCGCCGCACCAAATTCAATTTTTTTTTGGATAGAGAAAAAATATCATTTCCATCGACAAAAACCTTGCCCCGATCGGGAATCAGCAAGCCGTCAATGATCTTCATCAAAACGCTTTTTCCTGTTCCACTTTCACCCAGAATATTCGTGATGCAACCTTCTGGAATCGTCAGATCGAGATCATCTAAAATTGTTTTGTCATTGAAACTGATCGTTAGAGCTTCTGCTTTGATCATGCAAAATTTCCTTGCTCGATTAAAACACCATTATCTCTTTCTGATCTTGCTTTTCCGCAGATCAATTTGCCAGACAATTTATTTTTCTTTGCCAGATGAATTCTGAGATAATGATCTGAAAGCGCTGTCCAATATCCATTTTCTTTTTTTTCTACTATGCCACATAATTCAGTTTCTTGGGAAATCAATTTTTGACGATATTCTTTCGTTTTTTTTGCGGAAAGTTTGAGTAATTTCTGAGAGCGAGTTTTGATTATTCTACCATTCACTTCTTCTTTCATATTCGCTGCTTTTGTTTTTTTGCGCTTTGAATAGGGAAAGACGTGGAGATAGGTGAAATCCAGATTTTGTAGAAAATTGAAAGTTTCAAAAAAGAGCTCATCGGACTCACCAGGTAATCCTGTGATGACATCAAATCCGAGTGCTGCTTCCGGAAGAATTTGTAAAATATTATCATGCATTCGCTGAAATTCTGCTGTTGAATATCTTCGTCTCATCTTGCGCAAGAGCCTGTCGCTTCCCGATTGTAATGGAATATGAAAGTGCGGACAAAGTTTTTTGCTGTGCTTCATAAAAGATAATATTTCTGGTGAAAACAATTCTGGTTCGATCGAACTGAGACGGATCAATTTCACACCAGCAATTTTTTCAATGTCAGCCAGCAGATCAGCAAGAAAATAATTATCAGATTTTTCTTTTCCAAATAATCCCAGATTGATGCCGCCCAATACGAATTCCTGAAAACCTTTTTGTGTTAAAATTTTGATTTGATCCAAAATATTTTTTTTTCTACGGCTGCGAGAGCGTCCGCGAGCAAAAGGAATCGCACAATAGGCGCAATAATAGTCACAACCATCTTGAATCTTGATGAAAGCGCGAGTTTTTGCTGACATCGAACACGTGGAGATCTCATCAAAATCCTGGAAATTATGCGCTTCCTGAAAAACAGCTTTTTTCTGTTTCTGGAAATATGCGATGATCTGACTTTTATGATTATTATCGATGATAAAATCAACTGCTCCCAATTCTTCGATCTGCTTTTTTTCTCGCTGTGCAAAACAGCCGGTAACGATGATCTTTTTTTGAGGAAATTCTGCTTTGAACTTGAGGGCTTTGCGGATCGCACTGCGGCTTTTGTAATCTGTGCGATTTGTAACAGTGCAAGAATTGATCAGATAAACATCAGCAGAATCGTCAAAATTTGTTTTCTGGAAACCATTTTCGAAGAAATCATCTACGATGCAGGCGGTTTCATATTGGTTGACTTTGCAGCCGAAAGTTATCGCCGCGATTTTTGGATTCTCCATTTCCAAAAATTTATTTTTCCCTTTTGATCTCAATGCCCAATTCTCGCAATTGTTTTTCAGAAACTTTTGCGGGTGATTCGCTCATCAAGTCGGTTGCCTGCAAAGTTTTTGGAAAAGGAATGACATCTCGGATCGAAGCAGCTCCACTCATCAACATCACGATGCGATCAATTCCAGGTGCGATCCCACCATGTGGCGGCGTGCCAAATTTCAGAGCATTGAGAAAAAATCCAAATTTTTCTTCCAGTTCCTGTTCATTGAAACCGAGAACATCAAAGATCTTTTTTTGAATGTCCAAGCGATGACAACGAATGCTACCAGAAGAAAGCTCGATGCCGTTGCAAACAAGATCATAAAGCTGTCCTTGAATTTTTTCAAATTCACCGGTTTCAAAATAGGGCAAATGTTCTGTCTTGGGCAAAGTAAACATATGATGAGCAGTTTCCCATTTTTCATCATCTTCGTTATATTCGAATAAGGGAAAATCTGTTATCCAAAGAAAATTGAATTCTTTTTTATCATAGAGTTTAAGTTTCTTACCCAGAAAATTTCTGATCTCGGCCAAAACTTTGAAAACGATATTTTTTTTATCAGCAGCATAAAGTATCAGATCGCCATTTTCAGCTTCCGTGAGTTTGATGATCGCTTTCATTTCATCTTCGGACAGGAACTTAGATATTCCTGATGTCAGCTTTCCGTTTTCCACTTTTGTGAAAGCAAGTCCTTTCCCACCGACGTGTTTTGCTAAATCTGTCAATTCATCGATCTCTCTGCGAGAAAATGCAGCACATTTTTTAGCATTAATACAACGAACTTCACCATTTGCTTGGATTGTTCCCGAAAAAACTTTGAAGGTCGAATTACGAACGATATCGCTAATATTTTTCAATTTCATTTCAAAGCGAGTATCAGGTTTATCCGTGCCATAATCATTCATCGCATCGGCGTAAGTCATTCGTGTAAAGGGGATTTCAATCTTTTCTTTTTTTACTTTATGGAAAATATAAAAAAACATCATTTCCATTATGGAAAATATTTCATCCTGCGAAACGAAGCTTATTTCCAGATCAAGCTGAGTGAATTCTGGTTGGCGATCGGCACGAAGGTCTTCATCGCGAAAACAACGTGCTATTTGGAAATAACGATCAAAACCAGAGATCATCAATAATTGTTTATAAATTTGTGGAGACTGTGGTAAGGCAAAAAATTTTCCTTGATGAACACGACTGGGCACCAGATAATCTCGTGCGCCCTCAGGCGTGCTTTTCATCAACATCGGCGTTTCGATCTCACGAAATTTATGTTCGGTGAGGAATTCTCGCATTGCAAAAACGATCTCATGCCGCATCAAAATGATCTTTTTCAACCTTTCACGACGCAAATCCAGATAGCGATATTTCAAACGCAAATCTTCTTCTGCCAAAACATTTTCATTGATCTGCACTGGTAAAGGTTGGGAATCATTCAGAAAAAGCAATTCGTTGACTTCCACTTCCAAATTACCTGTTTTCATTTTTTTATTTATGTTTTTCTTATCTCGCGCCTGCACTTTTCCTGAAGCTGCGATCACATATTCATTGCGAAGCTTTCTCGCTTTCTGATAAACTTTCTCATTCTCAGGATAGATAACGATCTGAATGATACCTGAAACATCCCGCAGGTCGATAAAGATCAATCCACCCAGATCACGTCGGCGATGAACCCAGCCCATCAAAGTCACATTCTGACCGATAATATCATTATTCAAATCTTCAGCATAATGAGTTCGCTTTTGATCATTGATAAAATCTAACATAATTAAATCCTTTATATTTCATTAGATATGCAAATTTTTAACTCGCCTTTTTTTGTCAAATGATTGATTAGATTACGTTATGAGGATTTTGGGATTATAAAATCTATAAAAGAAGGAGGAAGATAGGAAATGGGAAAAGGGAAAAGGGAGAAGGGAGAAGGGAAAGAAAAGTTAAAAGTTGAAAGTTGAATGAAAGAAATCCTTTGCAGTTCCCTTTTGG
>JAGYMQ010000054.1 GCA_018400535.1 Candidatus Cloacimonadota bacterium | reverse complement strand
CTATGCTTCAGATATTTATCGATCCCTTCAGCAGCGATCTTTGCATCAGCGATAGCGGTTACTGCATCCAGATTATTATTTACAATATCGCCGCCAGCAAAGATTTTTTCGATCGTGGTCATGCCGTTTTCATCGACTTGCACTTTTCTGCTTGCGGTAAATTTAAGTTTTTTAAAGAGTTCGTCATTCATAAAAGAGAAATCTGGTTTTTGTCCGATCGCTTCGATGACCATCGAACCTTCAAGGAATTTTTCTTCATTTTCATAAAAAGTTGGGGCAAATCTTCCTTGCTCATCGAAAACAGATTTAACTTTCTTGCAAAGCAATCCTTGAATTTTCCCTTTATCATCCAGAACGACTTCCTTGGGTCCCCAAGCAGGATTGAATTCAACGCCTTCTTCTTTTGCTTCTTCCACTTCTTCTTCGGAAGCGGGCAGCTCCTGCCAATTTTCCAGAGAAACGACATTTGTTATCACTTTTTCATCGGGATACTGCAAATGTTGCAATCTCAATGTTTCGCGAGCTACATCCATTGCGACGTTGCCACCTCCAATGATAATTACTTTTTGGGTAACTGTGCGTGGTTCTCCGAGTTTATTGTCTTTGAGGAAATCCAAAGCCAGCTCACATTTTTCCGCATTTTTTACCCGTGTAGATAGACTGATCGTATTCCCGATTGCGATGAAAACAGCATCATGCTCATCCAATATTTTTGAAAAAGCAATATCTTTTCCAATCTCGGTATTGAACTGGAAATTCACACCCAGAGATTTGATATAATCAACATCTTTGTCGATCGCAGATAGGGGCAGTCGATATGCTGGCGGTCCGATCCTAATCGCTCCTCCGCCACCGGGATGTTTATCAAAAACATCGACGTTATGACCTTGCAATCTGAGGAAATATGCCAAAGATAATCCGCTGGGACCGGCACCGATAATGCCAATATTTTTATCTGTTGCTTCTCCAGGATTAATTTCCAGACTCTTTTTGAAATCCTGGATTTGATCTGCGGCAAATCTTTTGAGCCATCTGATCGCCAAAGCATCGCCTTTAATAAGAAGTGAACAAGCATCTTCGCAATGTTTCATGCAAATTCTTCCACAGATCGAAGGAATGGGGTTATCTTCAAATATTATTTGCAATGATTCTTCCGGTTCATCTTTGTAAATCGCATCGATATAATCTGATATTTTAAGATGTGCTGGGCAGGCTTCTTCACAGAGTTTACAACCAAGGCAACGTTCTGCTTCTTTTCTTGCCTGCTCTTTGCTGTAGCCGATCACTTGTTCGATGAAAGATAATTTTCTTTTTTCTGCTTCTATCTCTGGCATTTCCACGCGCTCTTTTTCAAACAAAACGTAATCCAGATCAGAGGAAAAACCGGGATAATTTTCCTTTCGATGAGAAAGACTTGCTTTCAGGATAGAGTAATCTTCTTCAGATTTATAGATCTCTTTTTGTAATTTTTCATCTTTTGGTAAAAAGGTGAATGTGTTTGTATCAAAATGGATATGGAAAAAATCTTTGGTCAAGCTTAATGAACCGGCTGGACAGATATCGACGCAAAGACCGCAGAAACAGCATCTTCCATAATCCAGTTGTGGTCTTTCATTTTTTATTCCAGCTTGTGGTTTTGATTCTAAGCCATCGATCTTAATCATTTCGATCGCTTGATTCGGACAAATGGCGGCACAGTTGCCACAGCCTGTGCATTTTTCCCAATCATTATTATGAAAACCTCTACATCTATCATAAAGCTCTTTTGTTTCGAAGGGATATTTGAGAGTTTCTGGTTTTTGGAACAAAAATTTTATTGCATTAAAAGGATTTAAAATACTCGTTTTTGCCATTTCTATCTCCTTTGCTTCATCTATCGATCTCTGGAGCTACGACATAGAAGCTGATCATAATATTTCCCACATCGGCAATGTTTTCTCCGACCAGAGCTTTTTCCAAGATCGTCAATCCATGCGAATAGGATGGTGTTCTAAAATGAACACGATATGGATTCAGCCCGCCATCGCTCACGATATACAAGCCCAGTTCACCGCGCGATGATTCACATCTCACATAGGCTTCTCCATCGGGAATTCTCCATTTGAAAGGATTTGGCGTTTTGGTATAGACATCACCTTTTTTAGGCATTTTGTCGATCAACTTAAAGATCATATGTACACTTTCGATCATATCATCACGAATCGCCAGTAGTCTGGAAAAAGCATCACCATCCTTTCTGGTGGGAACATTCCAATCTACTTGATCATAAGCGGCATAGGGTTCGATCTTTCTGATATCATATTTCATGCCGAGCGCTTTGATAGCATGACCTACAGCACCCATATTTATTGCTTCTTGCAGAGAGATCTTGCCAATTCCTTTTGCTCTTTTTTCAAACAGCTTATTTTCAAAGAAAGTCGAGTTATAATCAGGAACTTTGCTTCCGATCTTATGAAGTGTTTTCACGATCTTATCTTCAAAACCTGCGGGAAAATCTCTTCGCACTCCACCAGGCCGGATATAAATGTGATAAACTCGCGCACCAGTAAGCTCTTCAAAAAGATCAAGCAGAAGATCGCGATGATACATTGCCCAATTTGCCACCGTATCAAATCCCAGCATATTTGCGTAGGCCCAAAGTCCAAAAAGATGAGAAGCTACCCGGGCCAGTTCACAATAGATACTTCTGATATATTTTCCTCTTTCAGGAACTTCAATTCCAGCTAATTTTTCCACACCCATTGCGTAGATCAATTCAATGTGATCGGGTTCGACGACGTTTATTCGGCAGACTAAGGGAAAATTTTGCATCCATGTTCTTTGTTCCATCAATTTTTCAAAACCGCGATGCAGATAGCCTGGATTTGCTTCCGCTTCCAGAATTCGATCTCCTTCCACCTGCAAAGTGATGCTGAAATTTCCTACCATGCCAAGATGTTGCGGACCAAAATACATTTCAAGTTTTCTCATTTTTCATCCTCAATTTCTTCAATGATTGGAATATTTGCAAAAAAATCATCAACAAATTTTCTCGTATCAAAATCTTTTCGGAAAGGTGGTGTTTCATAATTTATTTCCAGAAATAGAGGTTTCAACCTTGGATGTCCGACAAAATCCACGCCAAAAAGTTCAAAAATTTCTCTTTCGTAGGGTTCAGCATTTTCGAAGAGATTGATGATAGAAGTAAACTTTGCTTTTTCTCTGGATATTCGTGTTTTGATGATGATATTTGTTTTTTCCTGATTTTCGTGTTCATTATGTATGTAAGCCGAAAGAATATAGACCAGCTCAAATTCATTCTCTTCGACATGATCGACGCAAGAGACCAACGCCAGATGATCATAACCGAGTTCTTTGAGATAATTCAGCAGGCTGACAACGCTTTCTTTATTCGTTTTTACAAATATTCTATTCTGGTAAAAATCGTTTATTATAACATTATCAAATAAATCTTCAATTTTATCTTTTAATTTTTTCATTGAGCAGATCCTCATTTGTAAAGGGGCGGCCAATCCAGAGAACCATAGATTTTTTCTTGATTAGCACGATATTGTTTATAATTTTTACGATATTTGATATATCCTGTTGCCATATCTTTTTCGATCAAGGTCCAGAGATGCGTAACAGCTACAAAAATAGCTTCTGGTCGCGGCATACAACCAGCGATCCAGCCATCGATCGGTATATATTTATCCAGCTTTTTGATCGTGTTATAAGAATCCCAATACATACCGCCATTGATCGGACATGAACCGAATCCGACGGTATATTTTGGTTCTAACATTTGTTCATAGGTTCTGATGATCGCTTTTAATGTTTTCAACGACACATAACCTGTGATCAGGAAAAGATTTGCCTGTCTGGGATTTGGTGCTGGAATGATCCCAAAACGTTCGGCATCCCACCTTGTCGTAATGGAAGGTGGAATTTCGATTATTCCGCAACCAGTGCAGAAATACACCGCATGTAGCGAATATTTATTGCTCATTTTCTGAGGAGATCTCAACCATTTTCCAATCTGATTTCTGTCCATATTCTTAACCTCTCAATTTATAGCTACCACTATGATCAAACCTACAATTGCAATTGACAAAGGGTAATAGAGTATATATTTTGTTGCTTGTTCAAGGCGCAAGCGAGGAAAAACTGCATTTATAAAAACACTGATCACAAAGATCAGAATCATCTTTATGAGAAAAATGATGAGACTTACGAAGCTTCCCCAAAAAGTGCCTGATATACTATCGAAGATTCCGAATAGATCTCCGCCACCAAGAAATAGATTAACAAAAAGTGCTATTGTGATAAAATGTAGTAATCCGTGATTGATCGTATTTAAAGCTAAATATTTTCCTCCGAATTCGACTGAGGGACCAGCGGATATTTCCTGAGAAGCTCCAGCAATCTCAAAAGGTCTGAAACCTAACATTGCAGGAAGAATTAGCAAATAGGCAATACCTGGCAAAATCAATTTCCAGGAAGCGAACGACCAGACTTTTCGAGCTTGGAGCATAACGATCTCTTGCAGCGATATTGTTTGATACTGGCTCATCAGTGATAAAAGAATAATAATTAGCACAAATTCATAGCTGAGAGTTAAGATCAATTTTCGAGAAATACCAATACTTGCATTGGGATTAGCAGATTCTCCACTGCTCAAAGCTAAACCTAATGGACTTAGGATCAGGATATAGAGGATCACCAGTAAACCTCCGCTATTAGAAAAGGAACTGATATTTCCCAGAGGTAGAAAAAAGACGACCAATAATGAACCGATCAAGGAAATGATTATTCCCAGATCAAAAATAAAACCATGACTCACAGCTCGCTGGTGGAAATAGCGAATGACATCTATCAATGGTTGATAAATAGGTGGGCCATATCGCCAGTGGATCATTGCCATTATCTTTCTTGCCAAACCCAGAAAAAACATTCCTGTAACTAAAGAAATGATTGCAGATAAGATCATCAATAGGATATTCATTAAAAAACACTCCAATTAAGTTGTACAAAGATCAATACTGCCAAAAATAGAAGGATATACATCACATAACTTCCGACGTATCCTGTATAAATTTTTCTGATCCCGTTACAAAAATGACGGATCAGTGCAGCAGATTTACAATAAAAAATATCGATATAGTCTTTCAAGAATGAATTCAAAAAACGATCTAAAGGCGCATAAAAGGAATTTGTGTAACTATATTTTTCTTTTGGAATAAAGGAGCCAGCAGCATAATTATCGTATTGATCGACCCTGACAGACTTGCGGCCACTCCGAAAGAACAAAACGATCAGAACACCGATGACAAATGTGGCAGCGAGAATATTTATGATATTTAAATTCCCGCTATCCGAAACTATCCCAAACAGAGAAACGTTCAGAGGATGATAACCAAAGCTGACGATTATTTTATTTATGAATTGCAGCGGGATACCAGGCAGGATTCCAAAAAAGATAATGATCGTTGAAAGGATCATCATCGGCATCTTCATACTGAATGGAGCTTTTTGGATATTTTCAAATTTCGCTGGTAATTGACCCAAGAATATATTATGGATCAATTTGTAGCTATAGAGTATCGTTCCCCAGGTTCCGATCAGAGCAGCAAAAGCGAGGAATGGCGAGCCATTCAGGATCAATGTCTTGTAGATCAACCATTTTGAGACGAAGCCATTTGTCAAAGGCAATCCGATCAAGCCCATTGCACCGATCAGCATTGCTGCGAAAGTGAACGGCATTTTTTTGATAAATCCGCCAAGAGAATTCAAATCTCGAATTCCTTTTGTTCGATATTCAATCGCTCCCACAGCTAAGAACATGAGAGCTTTAAAAATGGCATGATTCAGGAAGTGAAAAATTCCACCAGCAACACTCAATTCCGTGCCATAAGTTATTCCCATAAAAATATATCCTGCTTGGGCAACGGTTGACCAGGCAAGAAGTCTTTTTGCATCATTCTGCAATATTGCCAGAAATGTCGGGAAAATGATCGTGATCGCTGCTAAAACATTTAATACTATCGTCAATCCGGTAAGATGAAAAATGATATCCAATCCAATAATGACATAAAACAGAAGTAAAAAACCATACACTCCCATCTTGATCAGAATGCCGGAAAGAATGGCACTGAAAGGTGAGGGCGCTTCTGAATGCGCAGGTGGTAACCAATTGTGAAAAGGGATCACCGCATTTTTGATCCCAAAGGCAATTGAAAATAAGATCACGACAAATATGACATCGCCCTTATTGATAAATCTGATAATATGACTTAATTGCGAAATGATCGTCGTATCAGTCAAATCATAGAGATATAAAATTCCGATGAGCATCGACAGAGAGCCAATTATCGACATAATAATGTATTTCATACTTGCGGGAAGTGCTGAACCTTTTTTGTAACTGATCAAAAGGAAGGTTGACCAGCTCATGATTTCCCAGAAGATAAAAAATGATATCAGATCACCAGCCAGCACGATACCTAACATCGCAATGTTCACGAATAACATGTTCATATAGTAAAAAGCATTATTTTTTTTATCCTTCATATAGCTCAAAGAAAAGATGATGGAAAGAAATCCCAAAAATGTAATGGTCAAAGCAAAAAGCCAGGAAAACATATTTATGCGCAGAAAGAGATGAAAACCTAAAAAGTTATGATAATTGATCTGAAAATCTTTGCCATATAACAATGCAACAAACAGGAAAAGCAAAAAGGAAATAACCACAGCAAGGATCTCTTTTATTCTGGGAAAAGATTTACCAGCAAAATAAATCAGAAAAGCACCAACAAAAGCAAAGATCATCATATAGAATAAAATCATCCTAACACACTCCTCAAGTAACTCATTTTGTTCAACAACTCAGATGCTGCTGAATGGATAAATTTCATTATCCAATTGGGATAGATCCCCAAGATCAAGATAAGCAGAGCAAAAATGAACATAGGTATCAATGCTGTTATCGCTGATTCTTGTTTGCTGCTCTTGTCATCAGACTCTTTAAAATATAATGTTTGTATTATACGGAAAAAATATGCTCCTTCAATAACAGTCGTCAATATGATCACTGCAATGAGAATTATAAAAAGCAATTCTTGCTTTGCTAAAGCTGCTTTGAAGATCAGGAATTTACTCGCAAATCCCACAAAAGGTGGTAATCCAATAATAGAAAACGTTCCAATCGTAAAGAAAAGAGCGGTGAGAGGCATTTTCTTACCCAATCCTCGAAAAGAAGATATTTCCATCGAGCCAGTTCGGTATATCATGAAACCAGTTGCCAAAAATAATAATGCTTTATTCAATGTGTGACTGATCATTTGGAAGAATCCGCCGCTCAAGCCGCTGGCAGTTGCGATCGAGAAAGCGAATACAATCAGCCCAATTTGACCGATGCTGGAATAGGCAAGCATTCTTTTTATATTATTTTGGCTGAAGGCAGACATTTCACCGATCAACAACGTTATCACACCCAGAAATAGCAAAAATCCCATAAAACTTTCTGCGGCAAAAATCGTGAATAAGATACGCATCATTGCATAGAGTCCAACTTCGATAGCAATGCCAGATAATACTGCGCTGATCGAAGAAGGAGCAGAAGAATGAGCATCTGGCAACCAGCTATTCAGAGGGAATATGGCAGCTTCGATCCCCAGACCGGTAATCATAAAAAACATCGGCACAAACAGAGATATCGAATCTGCTGTTTTGATCTGAGCTGCCAGGTCTGCCATATTCAGCGTTCCATATTGCCCATAAATTAGACCGATTCCGACCAGCAGCAAACTTGAACCGATCGAACCTTGAATAAGATATTTAATCGAAGATTCAATACCTGCTCTATTTCCCAGATAGCCAACCAGCGCATAGGAAGAGATACATAGAACTTCAAAGAAAACAAAGAGATTGAAAATATCACCGGTTAAAACAACTCCGATAGCACCTGTCAAAAGTAGCATAAATAGTATATGATATTTTGTCTTATCACCTTCTTGGATATATTTCAAAGCATAGATAGCGACCAAAAAACCAGCGAGAGAGATCATGATCGACAGTAAAAGGCCAGCGGGTCCCACAACAAGATTAATCGAAAATGGAGTTGTAGTTCCTCCGATTTTGACAATTATATTTTTTTGTAGAACTATCGGTATCAAGGTGATCGAAACAATGAGATCGAATAGAAAGCCAGCAACAGGTATCCATTTTATACTCTTTTCCCAGACAAATTTCAGTATCGGAATGATAAACGCCAGAGCTAAAGGGACGGCAATCAACAATACGGGATTAATGTAGGTTATTTCTTTCATATTATCTTACCATTTTTGTTCTTTGATCTTTTTTAGATTGAGAGTTTTGAAACTATCATAGAGTCTGATCGCTAAGGAAAGAGCCAGCGCTAAGACGGCTAACCCGATCACAATCGCAGTTAGAACTAATGCTTGGGGGACCGGATCTACCATCATGTTCGATTCCAGATTTTCCTTTGAAAATATGGGAGCTGTGCCATTATCCAGATAGCCCAAAGTTATGATAAATAAGTTCACGCCAGTTTCCAGAATACTTAAACCGATGATCATCTTGATGAGATTATGTTTGACCAACAAAATGTATAAACCGATCAAAATCAATCCGAAAGCTCCTATGTAATAAATATAGTTATACAAAAAGTCCATCAGCTTTCCTCCATCATCTTATCGATCACGCTGTTCAGTTCAGAGCCTACCTTAAATCCAAGTGCTATATAGATTATCGGGATGATGCCAGCGCTGAAAAGTGTGTTCAATTCACCTTTTGGCAAAAAATTTGCCAGAAAATAACGATCACCAACAAAAAGACCGATCGCTCCCAGAATAATAAAAATCAATCCTCCCACAGACTCAGAAATTGTATTACCGACTTTATTGATCCTTTTTCCGGGGCAGGCAAGATATATCAGCAGAAAACCGGAAGCAACGACTGCGCCGCCTTGGAAACCACCACCTGGCGAGAGATGACCATGGATAAAAATATAGGCACTGAAAAGCAAAACGAGCGGAAAGAGAAAGCGGCATCCTGTATTCAGAATTAAACTTGCTTTCTCTATATCGTGATTTTGTTTTTTGGTTGTTGTTAATATTGCTCCCAAGCCAATAGCTGCCAGAAATAACACTGTCACTTCGCCAAGAGTGTCAAAACTTCTATATCCCACAACAACTGATGTGACGATGTTCGCTGCACCTGTTTCATCTTTGCCATTTGCTACAAAATATTTTCCAATTTTACTTTGATTTTTGCCGAAGGGAATTTGATGTATCGTGTAAATCATACCCACAACGATAATGATCAATAAAATTAGACTAAAAAATTTCTTCATTCTTCATGCCTCTTTGTTCTTTTAATCGCAATGATGAAAACTGCAGTAACCAGAGCAGCGCCGATCGAAGCTTCTGCCATTGCCACGTCGGGAGCATGAAGCAAAAAAAACAGCACAGCTGCGATCAGACTGACCACACAGGCAGCGATCACTGCGCTGATCAAATCTTTCATAATGCAGGCTGTTATCGCTGAAGCAAGCATCATCAGAACGAGTAAAGTTATTACAATGATCATTTACACTCCCTTTTCGTTTTTAAATTCTTCTGTCTTGTCGATAACGCTTTTATCACAAAGCAAAACACCAATGATCTTTGAAGCTCTGGCAATAGCATGACTTGATATTGGATTTGTTATGAGCACAAATGCGGCAATTAGTAAACATTTCCAAAACCAATTAGGTTCCAGGATGCCTATTCCCACAATTGTAAAAAAAGCTCCAAAAGTCGTGCATTTAGTTCCAGCCTGAATTCGATTGTAAACATCTGGAAGTCGAAGAATTCCAAAATTTCCTAACAACAAGAAGAGCACTCCGATTCCGGTAATTATCATGCCAACTATTCCCATTCAGATCCCCCTTTCTAAATATCTTGCCAGAGCGACCAAGCCCACAAAAGCAAGAAGCGCATAGACAAGTGAAACATCCAGATATACATATCGCTCAAAGATAAATGCCAACAGAACCAGCAGTGCAACTGTAGTTGTTGTAATCGTATCGACAGCCACAGCTCTGTCGGATGCTGTCGGACCGATCAGCATTCGCAAAAAACTAAAAAACATACCAAGCACGATGATGATGGCGAACACAATTAATATAGTCATCAATACCTCATTTTTTCAAGATTTATTGCAATGATCTCGCAACAATTTTCATTATCTTTCTGCCAAATATTCTGCTTCATTTGAACCTCATTTATCAGGAGAATATTTTCCCCAAATATTTTTCAAATCTTGCACCGATCAATTTTGTTGAATCTTCAATATTTTCAGAACGCACATATATCCAATGAATGAGAAGTTTATCTTTTTTGATATCGAGCGTGAATGTGCCCGGGGTGAGCGTTATAGAATTTGCCAGGATCAGTTTCGCAATATCTTGTCTCAGAGATGTTTTGATGATCACAACGCCTGGTTTTATCGGCATTTTAGGATGCAATACGCGATAGGCCACATCGAAATTAGCCTTCACGATCTCGATGAACAAGACGATCAAATATATGAAAATATAAAAGATTTTTATCAGGTTCAAGGAAGGTAATCCTAATGGTTGATAATTTGAATTTAGAAAGAAAGTGATAACAATACTCACAACGCATCCAACGATCAGCTCCTGCCAGTGCAGAGACGAGGTCAAAGCCAGCCAGATCAGCATCATAAAGATAAAAAGATACAGAAAATTTTTCACGGAAGATTCATTTTTCACAGAACTTTTTGCCATTTTCACCTCTTTTTAATAACTTTAGAAAATCACTCAGAAGAAATTATTCTTAGACAAAATATCTTATTATTGCATTATTTTAATATTCAGATAATACGATATTATTAAGTAAAAAAAAACTTTACCGTTCTAAAAGCTTGATCAATTCGATTACAAAATCGCTCTTTATTCGATAACAAACCATTGTGCCTTCTCTTCTATTTTCTGTTATTCCAGCTTCTGTAATTATCCTCAAATGCTGAGAAATAGTAGATTGAGGTAAATTCATTCTTTGCTGACATTCAGAAACTGAACATTCATTGTGATATAGTCCAATCACTATTTCAAGTCTGTCCGGATGGGACAATGCTTTTAGGATCTTACTGATCTGCTTTCTATTTTTTATCATTTTAAATACCGATATTGTTTTTTTCTAAATGAGATTTGATTGTCAATTATTTTTTTTTTGAGCAACGTAAAGAATATCGATAATTTATTTCCTAACTATTTAATTTAAACGCCTTTAATTCGTTTTCTTATCATACAAAAAAAATCCAACCCGCAGTAAAATTGCGAGTTGGATCAAAACCTAATTTGTTTTCATTTTACTAATTGCCATTTCAGCAGCTTTGATGAGAACATATTTCGTGGGCGCTGTTGTCAAAAGCGGATGTGTGCCGATCTGATAGGAGATCAATTCATAGACTGTCACTTCTTTTTGGATCGCCAGACCGATCACATTTATCAATTCACCGACAGATTTTCCACCACAGATCTCGCCACCGATGATGTTTCCACCTTTTGGAGAAACGATCAATTTCACAAAAAGATCCTGGCTATCATCCAGAGAACCTGGATGTCTATCTTTGTCTTGGAAAGTTCCGATCACAAAATTCACATTTGCTTCGCGAGCTGACTGTTCGATAGCTCCAGCAGAGGCAAAGGCTTTGCCACCGATCTCAGTAGAGAAAACAGACAAAGTTCCGACGAAATTGCGTAAGATGCTGATATTACAGAGATTGTACCCCAAAATCCGTGCTTCTGCCGTTGCAGTAGAAGCCAACATGATACTATCAGTTCTTCCGGTGATGAAACCGATCGTTTGAGAGCAATCTCCCACCGCAAAAATATCATCAACGCTGGTGCGCATATAATTATCGCAGCGAATTGCACCATTACTATTGATATCCAAGCCTGCTTTTTTTGCCAGATCGGTATTAGGGCGGTAGCCAATGCTCAGGATAACAAGATCAGTATCGATCTCTTTTCCGCTTGCCAATTTGACCGATTTTACTTTGCCCTTTTCACCGATGATACTATCTACGCTGTCCTCAGTATATAACTTTATATCTATATTTCTGATGACTTCATCTGCTCGTTTTGCCATATCTTCGGAAAATGCCCGATAAAGACAGTACTTCTCCATTTCTACTAAATAGACATTTTTATCGGAGTGTTTTGCCAATTGCTCAGCTACTTCCACACCGATGAATCCTCCACCTACGATCACAATATTTTGAGCTTTATCGGTTTTTTGCTTCAAATTTTCGATGTAGTTGTAGCTTTTCTTTATGTATTCCACGTTTTCAAGATCATAACCTTCGATAAATTTTGGAACAAAAGGTATTGAACCTGTCGCAAAGACCAATCTTCCGTAATGAAATTCTTTGTTATTTTTTGTTTTCACGAATTTCTTATTCGTATCAACCGATTCAACACGATCCACCAAAACTTCTCCGCCAGCATCAATAAAAGGTTTTGGTCCCATTTTATTTTTCGATACTTCATCCAGATCGTGAAAGACATAGGGAATTCCACAAGGTACAAGACCTTTTTCTTCTTCTTTGATCATCAAGAAACTTTTTGTGGGATTTTGTTTGATCCCCGTGACGCCTGTGATGATACCAGAAGGGCCGCCACCGATTATGATCACATCATAATTTTTCATTTTCATCCTCCTTCGTAATCTTTTCTACCATTTTATCTACTTTCCAATTTAAGTAAAATGTTTTTATTTTTTTTTATTAATAACAGATAAATTAAGCATTTGCATTATTTTATATGGATAATTAATTTAGATCTTTGAGAAATTTTCTTTCTGATAGAAATACAATGAAATGTTTTTACCTATAATGTCTAACTTGGTCTTAAAAAAATCTCACCACAGAGATCACAGAGAGCACAAGAGTATCTAATTCCTACCAGAATCCCATGAATCTCGATAAATAGATAAGTTTTAGGATTCTCGTAAATAGCAAAGTAACAACGTGGTAACAAATAGGTAAAAAAAAGCCGCCCTTTTTAGGAAAAATGATCGAGAGGACGGCTTAAGTAACAAGAACAAAGATAAATTAATTTACTCAGTTCTAATGTCAATGTTTAAATTGCATCTGGACAAAGCCCATAAATATACATAATCGATTCTTCTTTGTCATTATCTGGTTTGTAAACTTTGCCTTTATAAACATAAGCTACAGTTCTGGTCTCTGTCCAGTTTGTTTTTGGCAAAATTTTCTCTTGTATCTTGTCTAATCGGTTTTTGATTGATTTATCCATTTTTGCTAACCTCCTATTTCAATTCCATCTTGGTCTGATTAAAAGCAAAGATAACATACGAAGGTTATCTTACAAAGCGATATTTCAATTCCATCTTGGTCTGATTAAAAGGATTGAACTTATTTACAAGGAAAATGGCAAGTGGTCTGAACCAATCACAGGAATCGGTGGTGCTATGTTTGTGATAAACGAAAAAAGAGGTATTCATACAAATGACGAATGTTTCAAAATGGCAATCACTGACGCATTATCTGTCGCTATGAAACAACTCGGAATGGCAGCAGATATTTATATGGGACTTTGGGATGGCAGTAAATATCAAGATGCTCCCCTTAATCCACAACCAAAATCTAAATCAGACCCTCAAAGAAAAAAAGCAACTTCTAAAAAATTCATTCCAGAAAAATCTAAAGACATAGCTATTTCCAGAATAAAAAAAGGTTTTGAATATCTGAGAATGGATGACAAAGAAAAACAAAATATGCATCAAAATTATCTATCTAATCCTGGTAATCTTTATATGAATGAAATCAGAGATTTGAACAAATTATTGCAAGCTTTAGAAAAAAAAGCGAAGGAATAAATTATGAAACAACCATATGAACTACTGATCGATTATTATAAAGAAAAACACGGATTGGACTACACAGAAGAGATTAACCATCTTATTATGACAAGAGATTATTATATCGACAGATTAGAAAAAGGCAAATACCTTAGCAAAAAAGACAGAAACAATATGATCAATCTATTAGAGTTATTAGCAGATCCCGTTGATCATCGTCCATGTAATAAAAAATAAAGGAGTAAATTATGAAGAAATTTCCTGAAGGCATCTATGCCAAAAAGCCTCACGAAAATGCACCAGATTTTGTAATTGCCAATATTTCAATTGAGGAGAATACCTTGTCGAACTGGCTGTCAGAACAAAAAGAAGCTTGGATAAATCTTGAGCTTCTAAAAGGTAAAAATGGCAAATATTATCTTGCTTTAAACGAGTGGAAGCCGAGCAAGGTAATGGAAAATAATGACCCCGCAACGGCGGACATAACTGATGATGATGTTCCATTCTAAAATTGAAAAGCTAAGGAAAATGACAAAAAAAATTATTGAAGAAGTAATCGATGAATTTGACGGAGATAGCCTTGAATATGAGAATCCGATGGATGGGGGTCACAATGGATTATAAATGCCAAAC